>NZ_JBEPRF010000015.1:0-200110 GCF_040548225.1 Bradyrhizobium sp. S3.12.5 | reverse complement strand
CGCTATTGGTCGCATCGTCGACACCTACACGCCCGCAGAATCCACAAACTACTTCGTGGCCGCAGGGTACTTGCAACCTGATCGGCTAACGCTCTCTCTAGAGGCAGGCGCCCCTGCCGCGTTCGGGGCAAAGCCGGAACGCGCTCGACAGGGTGAACAGGAACCGAGGGCTGCGGCGTTCATTGTCCGGCGCCCGGTAGCTCATGGGCACGGCGACGCCGAAATCCGCCTGGAAATCCTGCGGCAGAAAGAACCGCACGCCAGCACCGGCCGACGTCAGCGCCAAGCCGTCGCTCAGACGGTAGCCATCGTTCCAGACTGCGCCGGCGTCGCCGAAAGCGTAGAGCTGGTAGCCGCTCCAGTAACGGAAATTGAGCTTCTGGTCGAAGCGCAGCTCGAGCGAGCCGGCAAGACCGTTATCGCCGCTGATCTCGGCCGCACCATAGCCGCGGCCGAAGGCTGCGCCCCCGAGATAAAATTGCTGCGAGGTGAACAGCGGCCGCGACGCGGTCTGGCTTGCCGCCGAGAGCTTGAGCGACCAGTCGTCATTGAGGGTCTGGTAGCGCGTGAACCAAAAATTCAGCACTGAGAAATTCGAGGACGCGCCATCGCGCGACAACAGATCATCGTCGAAATGCGAGGCGCCGAAGACGTCGAGGCCCTGGCGATAGGTCAGCGTTGCGTAGTTGGTGCCGCCGAAGCGATCCTGAAGCCGGTAGTCGGCGGTGAGGCTCGCGGTCCTGATGTGGTCGTTGTAGTACGGGCCGAACAGGTCGTGCTCCGACACGTTGCTGAAGGTCCCGGCCATGGTGAGCGTCAGTCCGGACGATTGCGACATGAAGGGAACGGTGCTTGCCCGCACCTCGAAAGCCTCCGTTGTGGTGATGTCGCCGTCGAGACGGCGCGCGTCACCTGGCCGGACTGCACTATAGAGGACGGAGGCGCCGAGGCGTACCCCGTCGACGCCGACCGGCGCGTCATAGGACAACCGCGCGAAGCCGAGCTCGCGCGGATCGTTGGCAATGGTCGACAGGTTGACGGCGAGCGTGTCGCCGGGCGTGAGGTAGGAGTTGAAGGCGCCCGTCGCGTAGGTCTGCCATTGGCCGACCGACGACGAGCCGAGATTATCCAGGCCAAACGACGTGAAGACGTGCCAGGTCTTCAGAAAGACGGTGAGGCGGAAGCGACCGGTTGCGCCGCCGATCTCCTCCAGCGCGGTATCGGTGATCCGAACGCCCGGCCTGCCGTTGATGAGGAAGAGCTGGCGTTCGAGCGTTGCCAGACGTGACGGCTGCTCGGCCAGGACCGGCCCGAGCATCGGCCTCACGCCGAACTGCTCGGCGCCGTCGCCCTTCAGATCGGCTTGGACGATCGCGCCTTCGATCACCTGGATCCGGACACGGCCGTCGGCGATGTCCTGCGGCGGCACGATCGCGCGGCTGAGATGGAAGCCGTCACCGCGGTAGAGATCGCTGATCGCGCCGGCGATCGCAGCGAGATCGGCTTGCGAGACCTTCTTGCCGAGATAGGGCTGATAGAGGACGGCGATGCGATCCCGGGAGATGACGTGGGCGCCGCTGATGTTGATGCCGCGCAGGACAAATTGTGGCTTGGTGTCGCCGCCAATGTTCGGCTGGCCAACCGAGGGTAACTTCACCGGAGGGCGGTTCAGAGATTCCTGCTCAGTTTGGTTTTCAAAATACTTCTCCTGCTGGCGTGGATCGAACCCCGGCTGGTTCGCCTGCTGCGCGAACGCCTGCGGAGTTCCCGCAAACGTCGGTCCGAGTAGCACCAGCGTGGCAGCAAGATACCGTCCAACCGCGCCACGCGCGGACCATTCTCCGTAGTTTGACGGTGAGGTCTCCAGGCGCCGGTAAGGATTCAGTAGCCACATGATTTTTCATAGTTTTTTATGGTCAACGATTGGTTAATGCGGCCGCCGGACTCCAGGCGTCCTGCTAAGCCAATCTTGAGTGATTTCGGATACGCATCAGGCTCGCAGCAACTCAGACTGAGGGTCATCATGCTTGTTCGAATTGGAATGCGGTGCGCCGTGATGGCAGCGCTGATCCTGGGAACGGCATCGGGTGCATCCGCTGCGGATGACGGCGTCTGGTCGGTCAGCAAGTCATCGGGCGAGGTCTGGCTCGCCACCAATGGCGCCCAGCAGGTGTCGTTGAATCAGCAGGAGACTCTGAAGCCGGGCGATACCATCCGCACCGGGCGGAACGGGCGCGTGCTGCTCCTTCGCGGCGAAGAGACCATTTTGATCTCTCCCAACTCGGTGGTCGGTGTGCCGACCGAGAGGAAGGATGGACTTTCGACCACCATCATCCAGCAGGCGGGTTCGATCCTGCTCGAGGTCGAGAAGCGTAACGTCAAGCATTTCGAGGTCGAGACGCCCTATCTCGCCGCCGTGGTCAAGGGCACGCATTTCAGCGTCACGGTGGGCGCAGGCAGCACCAAAGTCGGCGTGCTCCGCGGCCAGGTCGAAGTTTCCGATTTCAGGACGGGGCAGCTTGCCCAGGTCATGCCGGGGCAGGTGGCCACTGCCTTCGAGCACGGCAAGCCCGGTCTCAGCCTGAGCGGTGCCGGCACGTTCAATCCGATCGAGCAAGGCAAGCCGCGCGCGTCGATGATCGAGCGTGTGCCCGTGCCGAAGTCGGGCCTGTCGGCGCCGCGCGATGCGGGAGGCGGCCATGCGATCCATGCGCTTGGTACGATCGACAAGGGCACCAAGACAGCCGGCGCGCCGACGCAGTCGCGTCAGGTGAGCGAGACTCACGCACCGAAGGCCGGCGTCGTGCGTATCTCGAGCTCGCTCGGCGAGGTCAAGCTGAACTTTCACAAGGTCACGCACGGGCTGGCCCACGACGCCGTCGCGCCGGGGCGGGTGCGTAACGCGCATGCCGGCACCGACACGGTGTGGAGCGATAGCAAGTCGAGCACGACGACCACTGCCGCGAATAGCTCCACCGTCACGGCGGTCACCGTGAGCAGCAGCGCTTCTGCAGCCAGCGGAACATCGACTCCGTCGAGTGCGACGACAACCGTTGCGACCACCGCCGGGTCCACCAGTGATGCGCTTGGTGGCAGCTCTGGAAGCGGAACCGGCGGGACAAGCGCGACCGGCAACGGCAACAGCGGCAACGGCAATAACGGGAACGGTAATAGCGGGAACGGTAATAGCGGGAACGGCAACAGCGGCAACGGAAATGGAAATAGCGGCAATAATGGCAACCACTACGGTTGGTACAAGCATCACTAGGGCCGTGCCGTCGTAAAGGGGCACGTAAAGGGGCACCTGGCGGCGAGCGCCGTCGGTGCGGGGGAAGCAAGGTGAAACACTATCGGCCACATATCCTCGTCGTGATCGCTCTGGCAGTCGTGCTGTCCACGGGATGGCACGGCTCGCTTCGCAATGCGCTGACTGATCTGCGCTTTGCCTGGGAGTCGCGGGCGGCCAGCGGCAACGTGGTCGTCGTGGCTATCGACGCGCCTTCGATCGATCGGATCGGCGTGTGGCCCTGGCCGCGCAGCCTGCACGCTGACCTCCTGCACAGGCTCGAGGCCGCCGGTGCGCAGGAAGTGGCTTTCGACATCGATTTCAGCACGCCGTCGGATCCGGGCTCCGACGAGGCCTTCCTCACAGCGCTTCGAGAGGTTGGCGGCTCGACGATTCTGCCGTCCTTCAAGCAGCCGACACCAAATGGTGGCGCGGCTCACATCAATCGTCCGCTGAAGCTGTTCGGCAACCAGTCGTGGCCGGCCGTCGTCAATGTCGCCGTCGAATCCGATGGGCTCGTTCGCCGCTATCCGGTCGCGGAGAAGCTCGGCGATGCGCAGATGCCGTCGATGGCCATCGTGTTGGCCGGGCAGGACGCCAATCGGCGGCCGCCTTTTCTGATCGACTTCAGCATTCGTGCGACGTCTATCCCGAGTGTTTCCTATGCCGATGTGCTGCGGGGCGATGCCGCGACCCTCGACAGGCTGAGGGACAAGAAGGTCATCGTCGGTGCTACGGCACTCGAGCTGGGGGACCGGTTCAGCGTTCCAAATGGCCGTATCGTCCCGGGACCCGTGCTCCAGGCGTTGGCGACAGAATCGGTCCTGCAGAGCCGCATGCTGCGCTGGACGTCCGATGCCGGCATGATTGCTGGTCTTGGCGCGATCTGCCTGCTGATGATGTATTCATGGCGCCGCGTCGCACCGGGTTTCCGCGTCGCGATCCTGGTCGCAGCCGGAGCAGGGATCGAACTGACTGCGGTGCTTGTACAGGAGCGCTGGCCGCTTGTCATCGACACGTCGCTGTTCCACATCGCGATCGTCGCCTATCTGACGGCGATCGCGCTGGACGAGATCGATTTCCGCAGTCTGCTGGGTCGCATCGCCGAAAGCCGATTTCATCGCATCGCGATGTCGCTCGGCGACGGTCTGGTCTGCACCGACGAAGATCACCGGATCACGGTCTGGAATCCCGGCGCGAGCGCGGTCTTTGGCTACATGCCTTCCGAGATCATCGGTCGCCCGTTCGAAACGCTTTGCGCAGTACCGGTGGAGGCAGGCACAAGGACCTTCGCCATGCGCGACGCTGCGCGCCAGGCGCTGCTGGTCCCCGGCGGAGCCGTGGTCGTCGAGTTCGAGGGCCGGCGCAAGAATGGCGAAACGTTCGCGGTCGAGGCGAGTTTCTCGGGTTGGCAAGGAACGGAAGGTTTCCAATACGGCGCTATCCTGCGCGATATCTCCGTACGCAAGCGCGAGGCCGAACGCGTCAGATATCTCGCCGAGTATGATGCGCTGACTGGTCTCGTTAACCGCAACACGCTGCATGCGGGACTCGCCACCCTGATTGTTGCGGCGGAGCGGCGGTCCTCCGAAGTCGCGCTGCTCGTGCTGGGACTCGATGGTTTTCAGCAGATCAACAACATGCTTGGACACTCGATCGGCGATCTCGTGCTGCGGGCGGTCGCTGAACGCCTGCGGACCGAGGTCGATGGCAAGGCGGTGGTGGCGCGGCTCAGCGGCGACGAATTTGCGATTGCGCTGGATTGTGTGGAGAGCCATGAGCTGATTGCCGCGTTCGCTGAGCGGATTGCGCGCGCGTTCGAGGCGCCGCTGGTGACCGGCGCGCGACAGCACCGCGTCAGGATCAGCATCGGCGTCGCCGCCTATCCGGAGGGCGGACAGAGCGCGGATGATCTCCTGAGCAACGGTCATCTGGCGCTGAGCCGCGCCAAGGCGACCCGGCGTGGTAGCCATGTGATCTTCGAGAGCGCGATCAGGCAGGAGCTGGAGAACCGGCTGACGCTGGAGAGTGAACTGGCGCTTGCCGCCGACCGCGGCGAGTTCGAGCTGTTCTACCAACCTCAGGTTCGCCTGATCGACGGCGGCCTGATTGGGGCCGAAGCGCTGATTCGCTGGCGGCACCCGGTGCGCGGCTATGTCTCGCCCGGAGAGTTCATGCCGGTGGTCAACACCTCGGCCCTGTCCGAGCGGATCGCGAACTGGGTGATGGAGACCGCCGGCCGGCAGGCGCGCGCGTGGGAGCTGTCGGGCAACGCTGTCCGCGTCGCAATCAACCTCTCGCCCTCGCAGCTCCACTCCGGCGATCTCGCGCATTCAGTTGCGGAGTTGCTGAGAACGACGGGGCTAACCCCCTCGCTGCTCGAGATCGAAGTCACCGAGGACATCCTGCTGCACGACGAGGGCCGCGTGCTCGACATGTTCAAGCGGATTCAGCAGCTCGGCGTGCGTATCCTGTTCGACGATTTCGGAACGGGCTATGCAAGCCTGAGCTACCTGAAGAAGTTTCCGCTCGACGGGCTCAAGATCGATCGCTCGTTCGTGCTCGATCTGCTCGCAGATTCCGACGACGCGGCGATCGTCGGCTCGACCATAGGCCTCAGCAAACAGCTCGGTCTTACGGTCGTTGCCGAAGGTATTGAGAATCGCGCCACCGCGGATTTCCTGGTCAGCATAGGCTGCGAGGAAGGGCAGGGCTACTTCTTCGGCCGTCCGATGCCTGCCGACGCGTTCGAGAAGCAGTTTTTGGCGGCCGAGCTGAAAGCCGTCAGCGCCGCCTAAGCGCGCCTGTTCTGGTGCTAGCGCCGGCGCCCAACCGCTACGCCAAAGAGGAAGGCGACGAACAGGCTGGCCAAGGGCGCTTCGCGCGTGATCGCCGCCACTGTCGAGAGCGGCCGTCCGGGTTTTCGCGCTTCATCGATCGCGTAGGTGAGGCGATCGACGGCTGCACGCAAGCCGCCTGCGACCTCGCCGATGGTGTGGGACACGTCGGTCGCCGCATCGATGGCGCGCTCGGCCATGCCCGGCTGGGGATGGGGCTGCGGTATGTCCGTGCTCAAGCGCGACCTCCAGACCTGACGAAGAAATTGAGGCCGGCGCCTTTGGCTATCCGCGACAGGCGCCGTTTTGAACGGCGGGTACCGGCCTTGCCAAAGAAAATGCGGCGTCCGGGATTTAGTTCCGGCCCCCCGTGAAACGACGGATGCGAATCTCTGTTACGCTGGTGCAGCCTTGCTGACCTCAGGAGATTGCCGTGACCGATCGAACCATCGAGGATCGAGCCCGGCGCATCGCGTTGCTGGGCGCGCCCATCGATATGGGCGCTTCCCAGCGCGGCACCTTGATGGGCCCCGCGGCGCTGCGGACCGCCGGCCTTGCAATGCTGCTTGAAAGCCTGGATTTCGAAGTCGTCGACTACGGCGATCTCTCTGTGGCCGAGGTCAGGGATCTCGCCGACAGGCCGCCGGAGAAGGCCAATCATTACCGCGAAATCCAGCGCTGGACGCGCATGCTCAGCCGCCACGGCTATGAGATCGCGCAAACCGGTGCCCTGCCGATCTTCCTCGGGGGCGATCACACGCTGTCGATGGGTTCGGTCAATGCGATGGCGCGGCACTGGCAGGAGCGCGGACGCGAGCTGTTCGTGCTCTGGCTCGACGCCCATGCCGACTACAATACGCCGGAGACGACGATCACAGCCAATATGCATGGCATGTCGGCGGCATTCTTGTGCGGCGAGGCTGGCCTTGATGGCCTCCTGGGTAATGATCCGCGCGCCTCGATTGATCCTGATAGACTCGACCTGTTCGGTGCGCGTTCAATCGACAAGCTCGAAAAGGAGCTGATGCGCGCACGCCGGATCAGAGTTGTTGACATGCGCCAGATCGACGAGTTCGGCGTCGCGGTGCTGATCCGGCGCGTCATCGAACGTGTCAAGGCGAGCAACGGCGTGCTGCATGTCAGCTTCGATGTCGATTTTCTTGATCCTTGCGTAGCGCCGGGTGTCGGCACCACGGTCCCAGGAGGAGCGACCTATCGCGAGGCACATTTGATCATGGAGTTGCTGCACGATTCCGGCGTGGTGGGATCGGTCGACATTGTCGAGCTGAATCCGTTTCTGGACGAGCGCGGCCGCACTGCACGCACCGCGGTCGAACTGATCGGCAGCCTGTTCGGCCAGCAGATCACAGATCGGCCGACACCCAGCAATGCAATCGCGCCGGGTGAGTGACACCCGAGCCATTTGTGCATCGCAAAGCATGGAACTGCTGCCGCTGCCGGCGGATTTAGGTCAATCCTGATCGAAACCGGCTGCGTTTGAAACGCACGCGGATTGCAAATCTGCTTCGCGGAAGGTTTCATGCGGGCCGAGCTTCATCCGAGGGTCCGCTATGAGCAGCACGATCGACACCCCCGACAAATCCGCAACGACGACACGTCGTCGCTTCCTGAAAGGGAGCGGCGCCGTGGCCGGTGGCGTTGTCCTATCAGCCGGTGCCTCAGCCGCCGCGGAGACCGAAAATCTTCCGCCCAACATTCCGGATTGGATGAAAGCGCCGGGCGATCCGATGGGAAGCCAGCCTTACGGCGCGCCGTCGCCGTTCGAGAAGGGCGTCGTCAAGAACATCTCGAAGAACCTCAAACAATACATCTCCGCGTCCGGCCGGACACCATTGCAGGAGCTCGACGGCATCATCACGCCGAATGGCCTGTTCTACGAGCGGCATCACGGCGGCGTTCCGACGATCGACCCGGCGCAGCACCGGCTGATGCTTCACGGCCTTGTCGAACGGCCTCTGATCTTCACCATGGACGATCTGCGACGCTTCCCTTCGGAGTCGCGCATCCACTTTCTCGAATGTTCCGGTAATCCCGGTTACACCAAGCCCTATGGCAAGACTGCGTCGGACCTGGTCGGCCTGCTGAGCTGCGCCGAATGGACCGGCGTCAGCCTCAAGCTGGTGCTTCAGGAGGCCGGGCTGAAGCCGGAAGCCAAATGGATCATCGCCGAAGGCGCCGACGCGGCAGCGCTGACCCGAAGTATCCCCATCGAGAAATGCCTCGAGGATGCCATGCTCGTCTATAGCCAGAACGGCGAGCGGCTTCGTCCGCAACAGGGTTATCCGTTGCGGCTGCTCCTGCCGGGGTTCGAAGGCAATATGAACGTGAAGTGGCTGCGGCGCCTGCACGTGGCCGCAGAGCCCGCCTATTCGCGCGAAGAGACCTCGAAATACACTGACCTCCTGCCGGACGGTACGGCACGCGAGTTTTCCTTCTACATGGAAGCGAAGTCGATCATCACGCGTCCATCGGGCGGCCAGCGCCTCAGCGCGCCTGGCTTTCACGAAATCACCGGCATCGCCTGGAGTGGCCATGGCAAGATCAAGCGGGTCGAGGTGTCCATCGATGATGGTAAGAGCTGGCAGGATGCACAATTGCAGGAGCCGGTGCTGACCCGTGCCCTCACGCGCTTCCGCCTCCCCTGGCAATGGGACGGCAAGCCCGCCGTGATCCAGAGCCGCGCGATCGACGAAACAGGGTATGTGCAGCCGACGCTCGCCGAGCTGCTCGCGGTACGAGGCGAGAATTATTTCTACCACAACAACGCGATCTGGCCTTGGCGCGTCGCCGCCGACGGGGAGGTCACCAATGCGCTGGCGTGAGATCTGCGGCGTCGTCCTCGCGATCCTGCTCTGCACTTCAGTGAGCACCGCACGGGCGCAGAGTCCTTATGGCATCGGACGGCCCGCGACGGCGGCCGAGATCGCGGGCTGGAATATCGATGTCGGGCACGATGGCAGCAATCTGCCGAAGGGAAGCGGGTCGGTCAGTCATGGACGCGAGGTGTTCGCCCAGCAATGTGCGTCATGTCATGGCGACAACGGCGAGGGCGGATTAGGTGATCGCCTTGTCGGCGGGCAGGGCACGATCGGGACCGCCAAGCCGATCCGCACAGTTGGAAGCTACTGGCCTTATGCGCCGACGTTGTTCGACTACATCCGTCGCGCCATGCCGCAGAACGCGCCGCAGTCGCTGAGCAATGAAGACGTGTACGCGGTGTCAGCTTACATCCTGAACTTGAATGGATTGGTCGGAGCGGATGCGACGGTCGATGCCAAATCGCTCGCGGCGATCAAAATGCCGAACCGTGACAAGTTCGTCGGTGACGCGCGCCCCGACGTGAAATGAACGAAGCGGAATGGTGAAGTTCCGGGCCTTGGCTCGGAACTTGCTTGAGTGAGGTGCGGAACTCGCGGGCCGCATTTGAATTAACCTGCGACAGGAAAAACGATGGATTTTTCGATGACAACCGGCCGCTTCGCAAACTCCATGTCCTCAGCGCTTCGCCATCCCGGCGTCATCGCTCTGATTGTGGCCGGCGTGACGATTGCTGCGATGTTACTCGTCGATCACGGGCCGTGGAATCGTGCCAGGACCCAGCCGGCTCACGTTGCAATGTATGCGACCACGGGCGAAGCCGCCCGCGCGGCGGGCGCCAAGGTGCTTCCGACCGAACCAAAATCGCCGGTTGAGCCGGAGCGGCCGGGTCCGAAGACGTCCCCGATCATCAATCCGGTGACGCCGTAACTCTCAGCTTTTGCGGCCGTAATTGAGGAGCCCGCCTGTGGTCTTCGGCGGATGGGCGCGGAGGGCTTCCTCGTTCGGCTCGGTGCCCCAGCCCGGACGGTCCGGAATGATCAGATGGCCGTTCTGGATTTCCGGCTCGTGCGTGAACAGCTCGCGGTCCCAGGCGAGACGATCGATGTCGATCTCCATGATGCGCAGGTTCGGTACCGCCGCGCAGAAATGAGCGTTCATCATCGAGCAGAGATGGCCGTAGAAATTATGCGGCGCGACGTTGACCTCGAAGACTTCCGCAGCTGAAGCGATCTTCATCGATTGCCACACGCCATTCCAGGGTGTGTCGATGATCGCCACGTCCATCGCCTGCTCGTGGAAATAGGGCAGGAATTCGCGCAGGCCGAGTAGCGTCTCGCAGGACGAGATCGGATGCGGGCTCTGCCTGCGGATATAGCCGAGGGCTTGCGGGTTGAAGCTGTCAATCTCGATCCAGAACATGTCGAGATCGGCAATCGTGCGCAGGATGTTCAAATAGCCTTCGGTCTTGGCGTTGAAGTTGCAGTCGAGCAGGATATCGACGTCGGGACCCGCGCCGTCGCGGATCGCTTCCAGATGCATGCGCAGGTCGCGCAGGATCTTGCGGTCGACATTGATCTCGGGCGCGAAGGGCGAACCGAAGCCGGGCCGCCAGCCAGTCGGCTTGCCGTCGTCATAGGAAAAGATGTTGGTCTTGAGCGCGGTGAATTTCTTCTCGCGTACCTCGCGACCCATCGCCTTGACGCCGTCGAGATTTTCGATCGGCGGCTTGTACCAGGACGGATGATTGATCCGCCAGGTCGCGCAATGCGACCAGTAGACCCGGACACGGTCGCGGATCTTGCCGCCGAGGAGTTCGTAGCAGGGCACGCCCAGGCATTTCGCCTTGGCATCGAGCAACGCATTCTCGATCGCGCCGAGTGCCTGCGCAACGACGCCGCCGGCGGCGGGACGTGTGGCGGCGAACAGCTCGGCATGGATGCGCTCGTGCTGGAAGACGTTCCGGCCGATGACGCGTGCCGAGAGACGCTGGATCGCGGCGCCGACGCCGGGCGAGCCGAAGCCTTCGTCGAACTCGCTCCAGCCGACGACGCCGTCTTCCGTCGTCACCTTGACGAAGTGGTAGTTTCTCCAGCCGGCATCGCAGGCGAGGATCTCGAGACTTGTTGCTTTTGATGATGTTGTCATGTCGCTCCCTGTCGCCCGGCCGGGCGTTATTGGTTTTGTGTCCCGGTCGCAAACCCGAGCCCAGCCACAATTATTAGGCTAACGACCGCCTGCCGTGAAGCCCGCAAGCACTTTGCCAGGCGCCGCTCTAGCCGATCACGAACGAGCCGAGCAGAGCGAGGACGGCAAGTGCCATCAGCGCGGTGCCGAGCCAGCCCAGCATGACGAGCCATGACCGGGCCCTGAACCGCCCCATGATTGTCCCGTTCGAGACGATCAACATCATCATCGCCATGATGGGAACGGCGACGATGCCGTTGAGCACGGCGCTCCACACCAGCATGTGGATCGCGCTGATGCCGGTGTAGCCGAGGCCGAAGCCGATCACGGTCGCGGCCGCGATGATAGTGTAGAAGCCGACTGCCTTCTCCGGCTTTGCCTCCAGCGTGGCACGCCAGCCGAAAATTTCCGCAACGCCATAGGCCGCCGAGCCGGCCAGCACCGGGATCGCCAGCAGGCCCGTGCCGATGATGCCGAGCGCGAACAGTGCAAAGGCGAAGTCGCCGGCGAGCGGCCGCAGCGCCTCGGCCGCCTCCGTCGCCGAATTGATGTTGGTGACGCCGTTCGCGTTCAACACCGAGGCCGTGGTCAGGATGATGAAAAAGGCGATGCCGTTCGATAGCAGCATGCCAAGTGTGGTGTCGGCCTTGATGCGCGCGATCTCGGGATCGCCGCCGCGCTGCGTCTCCTCGCGTAGCGGCCGGTCGCGCTTGCCCTGGTTCATCTCCTCGACCTCCTGGGAGGCCTGCCAGAAGAACAGATAGGGACTGATGGTGGTGCCGAGGACCGCGACCACCATCATGAAATAATCGGCGTTGACGGTCGCCTTCGGCCACACCGTGGCAAGCAGCGCCGTGCTCCACGGGATCTTGACGGTGAAGGCGGTAGCGACATAGGCGAACAACGTCAGCGTCAAAAATTTCAGCACCGGCGAGTAGCGTCGATAGGGCACGAACACCTGGAGCAGGGTCGATCCGGCCGCGAAGATCAGCGCGTGCTCGTGATTGAGTCCGCCGATGACCAGTGAGAGCGCCTCCGCCATCGCCGCGATGTCGGCGGCGATGTTGAAGGTGTTGGCGACGACGAGCAGCGCCACGAGCCCCATCACCATCCAGCGCGGCGCGAGCTGCATCACGTTGGCTGCAAGACCCTTGCCGGTGACGCGACCGATCTGCGCGCTGACGAGCTGGATCGCGATCATGAACGGGGTGGTGAGAAAGACTGTCCACAGCAGCCCGTAGCCGAATTGCGCGCCGGCCTGCGAATAGGTGGCGATGCCGGACGGATCGTCGTCGGCCGCGCCGGTGATCAGGCCGGGACCGAGCCGGCGCAGCAGCATCGGAGCGGACTTGGTCGGCGCCCCGGCGCGGCCGTGCCCGGTGGGGCGATGTGGCGATCGGTTCGACAGGGCTCACCTTCCGGAAATTACGAATCCAAGGCTTAAGCGCCATCATAGCCGGAAAGTTCCCCGGCCGACGCGTGGTGTTGTAGCGTGGTACTATGCGGCCGCTGCCGCCGCCGTTCGCAAGGAGTCGACGACGTAGCCGGCCCGCTAGGCGCGTCGGTCAGGCGGCACGTTCGATTATCAAGCCAGCCTCCTGTCGGCGCCGGGCTTTCGTTTTATTTGATGCTGACGAACATGCCCCAGACGGCGGCGAGCGCAGCGCCGGTGAAGACGACCACCGGATTCTCGCAGAAGGTGCTGCCGTGGCTGCACACGTTCGAGCCGAACTGGCCGAGCTCGTGATGGCTCGCGGAATAGAACAGTCCTGACAGTCCCAGCAATGCGGCGGCGACGTAGTACATCGCGCATCTCTCCTTGGAACGCGTGTGTGCCAGCATGGCGCGGACAGATTGCATTCCGCCGAATCCGCTATGTTGCATTCGATTAAAGTTTGACCCGTTGGGCAAAATATATCCCGATCGCGACCGCGATTGAACCTGCATCCTCTCCGGCGACACCAAGACAGGCAGAGCTGTTGCCATGGCTGTCGTGACCTTGACGGCTGGTGATAGGCTGCCCCCGTAAACGGATGTTGGCATGAACCCCGCTCTCGATCTGCTCTATCGCCTCGCTGCGATCGGGATCAGCATCTATTGCGCCCGCAAGACCTGGTATGGCTATGTCGAGCGAAAGATCCTGTTCGTCAGTGACGACTGGCTGGACTGGTCGCGGTGGTCGCGGCAGGTGTTTGATCGCGACACCATGCCGATCCGGTACTGGATGCAGATGGTCGGCACCGCGTTCGGCGCGCTGCTGTTCCTCGCCGGTGCGATCATCGGGTGGCAGCCGCAGGGCTGAGCATCCGCATGGCGTCCGGCGCGAACCGCCCGATGCTCCGTTGCGCATGCCGTCGGCGCACGAAACAGGTTTGAAACACTCCTGAAACCAGATCGTCCTGAACGCCTTTGCCGCTCGCCCCGACCAACGGAGCGAAAAGGAGATCATCATGATCCAGGTCGGTTCGAAGGAAGAAGTCGCATTTTTGCTGGCGCTGTTCGGGAGCCATGCCCAGCCCGTCAGGAAGCCGAGGCCGAAGTCGCAGCAGAGCTGAGATTGCGAACCGATGCCGGGTCTGGCCGATTGCCTGAGCTTTCTGCGTTTGCTGATCGCGAGAGGAGATCCGAAAGGCATCCCGCTGGCGACGGGCGCCATCGATGATTATCTGGCGGTGGCGCCGGTCAGCGCACGCAGCCGCGGCCTGCGCGTGCTCCAGCAGGATGCGCTCGAGCTGCATGTCACGTCGGTCGGCGTGCAGCGCTCGTTCGCCGAGACGGTGGATGCTTATATCGAGCGGAAGCTGGCGGAGGAGTGAGGGCTCGGGCTCGGGCTCTGGCTCCGTTCCCGCCAAACGCTGGCATCGCTCTTGCTGCATGAGGTCTTGATCCCGGCCCGGCCAATCGGACCGTTTCAGATTGAGGCGATCACATGCAGACAACGTCCCGTTACGAAGCGAACGCGCTCCACGCTCTGATCTCCGACCTGCGCTGGCGAATCCAGATGCTGGACAGCGACATTGCCGAGGAGGAGCGCAAGGCCGGCAATGCTGACCCCGGCAGTCCCACCTATTCGATGCTGGCTCTGGCCTTGCGGTCGCGCAGGGACAATCTGCGGGCCTCGATCGCCATGCTGCAGGGGCAGGCAGAGCGCGCAGCGGAGCTGTCGCGCGCTGCGTGAGCGGCTTTCGCGCTGTTCAAGCCGAACGAGGGCGATCCGGATATCCTGCCGCGCATCCGCGACCGGTCCCGCGATCGCGCTGCGCTGGCGGCCGCACGACCATGGTGGCTCCGTTAGGAACTTCCGGGGCCGGCCCCGAATTTAGTGGGTGGCCGGTCTCGCCGCCGATTGACCGGCCTGGAATGGCGGCTCCGGCGCCCAAGCCCCCCGTCAGCGCCGGGGCCGTTTTCCGCATTTGACACGTCGGGCAAAACACCGGCACAATGGCATCATCGAGAAAGTTTGGTTCAGCCCGCGCGGAAAATCCGCCGCGGGCTTTTGCATGAGCAATCGAACATTCAGCGCAGCACCGCAGCAACTGCCGCCGCTGCAATCGCACCTATCGGGGACGCGGACTGCGGTCTGGACGAGACGGCTGTTGCGCATATGGATTCAGCAGGCACATGGCGGAAAGGCCTGCAGCCGACGCTCTACATTCGTCCCACGAACCATACTGGCACGAAATATAGCTGGAGCCGCCCCACTGCCACCTCTGAAGGCACACCGGAGCATTGCCGGCGAACCGTTGGGCTGCGGCGGGAGCGGCCGCAGACATTGTGATCCAAACGATGAGGAGATAGGGAAGCGCGCGCATGATGTGACTCCGAGGATTTGCGGACCCTGCTTCCAGGGCGCTGTGGATACGGAGATGTCCGGTCCTGCAGACACGGCAACAATACCAGGTGCGCTCGCGGAGCAAAGGACGTGCACTCCAGGGCGGGCGCTTCGTTTCAATATAGGCTTTGACACGTCGGGCAAAACACCGGCATGATGGCATCATCGAAAAGTTTGGTTCAGCCCGCGCGGAGCAATCCCTGGCGGGCTTTTTCCTGAGATGCGATTGCTCGTCTCGAAAGAAATCTTGAAGTGATCAATTCGAAGATAGGAACTGTCTGGTTTCAAACTCGACTTGGTTTCGTGCCGGCATGCCGCCGATTGGCCGGCTGTAACGGCAGCTCTGGCGCGCTAGCCCGAGTCGCGCGCCGGAGCTACTTCGGTGTATCCTCATAAAGAGCTTGACCCGTCGGGCAAAACACTGGCAGAATGGCATCATCGAAAATCAGAAGTTGGCTCGCACGGTACACCCGCTGCGGGCCTTTTCATTTCAACATCGGCTTTGACACGTCGGGCAAAACACCGGCAGAATGACATCATCGAAACGAGTTTGTCAGGCCCGCGCGGGAAATTTCCGCCGCGGGCTTTTTTGTTTCGATTGCAGGAATCGGACGGCGTCCCGCGCATCGCGGCCTCGCCCTCGTTGAAACGCGTTCATGGAGCGCCGATAAGCGCGCCGCCGTCCGAACCACATTGATTGGCCGTGCACGCGCGAACGTGCCGGCCCGCAGCGCGAGCTTTTGCTTGCGCCGCCGCGGTCCCCGGAGACGGGGATAAGCTCCTTGTCTGGGACAAGGTTCTCGGCCTCGGATCCACCGATCCCTTGGCGGGGTTCGCGACGATCACCGCCAATCTCGTCGTTTCCTTCTACTTCGCCAAACGCGGCTTTGAGAATGTTGCAAGGATCATCAAGCGGTGAAGATGCCAGACGGCGAAATCAGGGCCATCGTCGCCGAGACGCTGGCCGAGCAGCACCGGGTCCAGCAGGACAACATCGATGCGATCGTGTTGAAGGCGGTGGCGTCGGTGCTGGCTTCCTTTGGAATCGAAGAGGATGACCGGAAGGAGGTGAGGGCGGATTTCCAGCACCTGCGTCGGTGGCGAAAGAGCGTGGAGCAGGCGCAGAGCTACACCTTCAAGGCCGTGATTACGGTGATTGCGACCGGCCTGATGGGGGCCGTCTGGCTCGGCGTGGAGGTCGTGTTGAGCAAGTGAGTTTCTCTTGGCGGCGACATCGCCGCATCGCCGCTTGAGGTCATTCCATCCTATGGGTCCTGCCATGTACAGAATTCGTATGGTCGATGCATCCGATGATGACGTTGCCGACACCCTGGCTGATCTGCATCGGCTGACGTTCTTCGACGCCGCGGCGATGCCGCAGTTTGATCTTGGAGCGTGGTGGCTTGCCCATCGCGGTGATGATCCCGTCGCCTTCGCAGGCGTCGTGCCATCCACCTATGCGCGAAATAGCGGCTACTTCTCCAGGGTCGGGGTCTTGCAGCGACACTGGGGCAGGGGACTTCAGCGCAGGTTGATGCGGGCCGTCGAGGCGCGGGGCCGGCGCATCGGATGGGACAGTATCGTTTCGGATACAACGGACAATCGCTTCTCCGCGAATAATTTCATCCGGGCGGGCTATCGGCTCTACCAACCCGAGGTGCCCTGGGCTTGGTCGCATACGCTCTATTGGCGAAGGTCGCTTCGTTGAGCCAGGTTTCCCGTGATACGGAAGCTGGCTTTCGCAAACGTCAAAACGGCGCGCGTTCACCAGGAATGCTTGAGGACCCGTCAGCTTGACCGCTGCCGGGTCCTTTTTGCGTATTGAAGCGTTGCTGCCGAAGCACTTGCGCAGGCGACTTCGCCGGGCTTTAAGTTCGCTTGCAGGAAATTCGGCGAGCACAAGCCGATGTAGGGGAGCCCCAGGGATGTCCACCAAGCCTCAATTGCCGGAACGTCCGTCGCGGGCGGCGGGAGGGCCAACCGCACTTGATGGTCTGCTGGTCGTCGATTTCACGCGGGTGGTCGCGGGTCCCGCCTGCACACAGACGCTTGCCGATTTCGGCGCGCGCGTCATCAAGATCGAGAACCCCGATGGTGGCGACGACACGCGCGCTTATGAGCACGCCGAGATTGGCGGCGAAAGCGCGGCTTATCTCAGCCTGAACCGCAACAAGAGCGGCATCGCGCTCGATCTTGCGGTGCCGGAGGCGCGTGAGGTCGCGCTGGATCTCATCCGCAAGGCGGACGTGGTCGTTGAGAATTTTTCCAGCGGGGTCATGAAGAAGTTCGGCCTCGATTACGAGGCTGTCGCGCCGCTCAACCCGCGGCTGGTCTATTGTTCGATCTCGGCCTACGGACGCAACGGACCGTTCGCCTCGCGCCCCGGCTTCGATCCGATCACGCAGGCCGAGAGCGGCTTCATGTCGCTCAACGGGTTCGCCGATGGTCCGCCGGTTCGGACCGGCCCGCCGATTGTCGACATGGCGACGGGGATGTCCGCCTGTAATGCCATCCTGCTGGCGTTACTGGCGCGGGATCGGCTCGGCCGCGGACAGCATGTCGAGGTCGCCCTGTTTGACATCGCCATGGGAATGACCGGCTTCTACGGCATGGCCTATCTGATCAACGGCAAGAACCCCGGACGGTTCGGAAATTCGCCGAACGGGTCTCCCACCGTCGGCGTCTACGAGGCATCCGACGGTCCGCTCTACATGGCCTGCGCCAATGACCGGTTGTATCGACGGCTGGTGGTCGAGGTGATGAACCGCCCGGATCTCATCAACGAGCCACAGTTCGCGACGCGGAAGGCGCGGTCCGAGAACAAGGAGCTGTTGCGCGCAGCTATCGCGGAGGTGTTCGCGAGCGACACGCTCGAGAACTGGATGGCGAAGATGAAGCTGGCCAATATCCCCGTCGGCTATCTCCGGACCGTCGAGGAAGGGTTCAATGCGCCCGAAGCACGCGAACGCGCGCGTCTGAGCCGGATTCCGCATCGCACAGCGCAATGGGTGCCGAACATCGAGCCGCCGATCAACATGAGCCTGACAGTGGCAATTGATCCCGTGGCTGCGCCCCTGCTGGGCGAGCATACCGAGGGCGTCATGCGCGAGACGCTGGGTTACGACAAAGAGCGGATTGCGGCTTTGGCGGAAAAAGGGGCCTTTGGGCTGCCCAAGGCCACGACGTCGGACTGAACGCTGCTCCGGCTTGATTTGGCAGGGTTCCCGCCGCATAAATACGTGAGAGCGAGGGACACGAATGGCGCCTGGTCGAGAGCCGAGCATGGGTCAGTCGGTGGTGACAGACTCCGGCGCACGAGCCTATGCGACGATGATTGCCAAGGCCCGGTCGCTCGTGCCGCAATTGCGGGAGCGCGCGGCCCGCACCGAGGAGCTGCGGCACCTGCCACCCGAAACCGAGCAAGACCTGCACGATGCTGGCCTGTTCCGGATGCTTCAGCCGAAGCGCGTTGGCGGCGCCGAGTTCGATTATGTCGCCCTGATCGATTGCGCCGAGTTGCTCGGACAGGCCGATGCATCGGTGGCGTGGAATTTTGCCAATCTGGCGAGCCACCACTGGATGCTCGCCATGTTCGAGCAGCGCGCGCAGGATCTGGTTTGGGGCCGGGACCCGGACGTGCTGATCGCGTCATCCTTCATCTTCCCCGCCGGCCGCGCCAGGAAGGTTGAGGGCGGGTACCGGTTGCACGGAAGCTGGCCGTTCTCGTCGGGTGTCGGCTCCTGCGCGTGGAACATGCTCGCAAGCGTCGTTTCGTCGGACGACGAGGCTGACGGTATCGAATACCGCATCTTTCTGTTGCCCAAGGCCGACTACAAGATCCTCGACACCTGGAACGTCGCCGGATTGCGCGGCACCGGGTCGTCGGATGTCGAAGTCAGCGACGCCTTTGTGCCCGAGCATATGACGGTCGCTGTCGGTGATCTGGCAGGAGGCGCAACGCCCGGAAGCAAGGTGAACCCCAATCCGCTCTATGCGCTGCCGGTGTTCTCGCTATTTCCTTATGTTCTCTCCGGCGTCGCGCTCGGGAATGCTCAGGCCTGCCTGGACGACTACACGGAAGTCGCGCGTCACCGCATATCGACATACAACCGTGCCAAGCTGAGCGACTTCCAAAGCACACAAATCAAGATCGCGGAGGCTTCCGCGAAGATCGATGCTGCACGCCTCATCATGCGCTCGGCCTGTATCGAGGCGATGGAGCACGCACGAAGCAAGCACACACCCGACACGGCGATCAAGACCAGATATCGGCGCGACGGGGCGTTCTCGGTCAATTTGTGCACAGACGCCGTCTCGATGCTGTTCGCGGCGAGCGGCGCGCGCGGCCTGTTCACGACGGGCGTATTGCAGCGGCAGTTCCGCGATGCGCACGCGATCAACTCGCACCTCGCGTTCAATTTCGATGCGGCCGGAACCAATTATGGACGTGTGGCGCTCGGCCTGCCGTCCGAGAATCTCACCTTGTGAGGCCGGCTGATGAATGATCTGCCAAAGCAGCCGGCCGTTCCTGATCCGGCCAGCGAGTTCGCGAGCGACAAGTCGCAGATTGATCCGCGTGATTTCCGCAGCGCGCTCGGCACCTACGGAACAGGCGTAACGATCATCACAGCCGCGGCCGCTGATGGAAAGCCGTATGGCATCACCTGCAACTCGTTTGCGTCGGTCTCCTTGAATCCTCCCCTGGTGCTTTGGAGCCTCGGAGTTTATTCCTCGAGCCTGAGCGTGTTTCAGAACGCCAGCCATTTCACCGTCCACGTGTTAGGAACCTCACAGCAGGCGCTTGCAAACAAATTCGCAAAGCCGTCCGAGGACAAGTTCGCCGGCGTGGATTGGATGCCAGGCCTCGGCAACGCGCCGGTTCTTGCCGAGAGCGTTGCCAATTTTCAGTGCCGGTCAGTCAATCGCTATTACGGCGGCGATCACGTGATCTTTCTCGGTGCGGTCGAGGCCTATGCCTACAATGCAAAAGAGGCGCTGCTGTTTGCGCGGGGGACGTATGGCCGGTTCCTGCCTGACGACGAGCGTAAGAAGTCGCCGTAGGGCGATCCAGGGACGCTCGTCGGTTCAACGGTCCGTAGCCGAGAGCGTGTAGATTTCCAGGGCGTCCGCGTCTGCGCCGCGTGCAGCCTTGGCCAGCCTGAAGATCTGTCCCGCGAGCGTTGCCATCGGCACCGGCGTTGACGTTGCCTGGGCGACATCGGCCACAGTGTCGAGGTCCTTCAGCATCGTCGCGATGTGGCCGAGCGGCGGCGAATGAATGCCCTGGACCATGCGCGGCACGAAGAGCTGAAGCGGGATCGAATCCGCAAAGCCGCCGGCGAGCGCTTCAGGCAATCGGCTTGCGTCAATTCCGGCATTCGAGGCAAGGCGCGTTGCCTCTGCGAGCACGGCCATTGCGCATCCGACGATCACTTGGTTGCAAAGCTTTGTGGTCTGGCCAGCGCCGATCGGACCCATGTGGGTGAACCTGCGCGCCATGGCCAGCACATAGGGCCGGGCCCGCTCGATGTCGGAGGCCTCTCCGCCCGCCATGATGGCAAGCGTGCCCTCTTCAGCGCCCTTGGTGCCGCCGGACACCGGTGCATCGATCCAACTTGCACCGTTCGCAGACTTCAATTGCGCTGCAAGCTCGCGCGCGGCGTCGGGATGGATCGATGAAAAATCGACCACGAGCTTGCCAGCGCCGGGAGCCACTGCAAGACCTTCCGGCCCGAAGATCACCTCTTCGACGGCAGCGGCATCCGTCACGCACATGAAGATGATGTCGGAGTTCGCCAGCAGGTCGCGAGGCGTGTCCGCGCGCTTGACGCCGGCGTCGACGAGCGGTGCGACCTTGCCTTCCGAACGGTTCCAGGCGCTGACGTGATGGCCGGCCTTGAGCAAGCGCCGGGTCATCGGTGTCCCCATCAGTCCTAGGCCGAGATAGCCGAGCCTCTCGACGCCTTGCGGGTTTGTCATGCTCGCATCAGCCATAGGTTGCCTCCATCTGTAGCGGCGCAACGCCGCGCGACCGCTGCGCACCATACATAACGCATCCCGCGGCGAAACCGGCCGGCTTGCATGGCTTGCCTGATTGTTTGAACCATGAAACATTCGGGCCGGTCGGGTTGGGTGGCGTCGGTCGGCGCCCGGAGCAACGGAGTGGGCACGATGCGGGCTGTTTCGACGTGGATGCTGGCAATAGGGGCCGTGGCGGCCATGATCGCGGGCGCAAGCCCCTCACGGGCGCAGCAGACGATCCGCGTGGGCTGGACCATCCCGGCCGAGGAATCCAAATACTGGATGATGCGCAGGCCGGCCGAATTTCCCGATATCGGCAAGACCTACAACATCGAATGGACCCAGTTTCAGGGCACCGCGCCGATGACGCAGGCCTTGGCGGCCGGCGCACTGGATTGCGCGACGCAGGCGCCACTCTCGCTTGCAAACGGCGTGGTCGGCGGCAATCTCAAGGCCTACATCGTAGCGCAGCACGTCTTCGAGAAGCCTGGTGGCTTCTCGGTCTACTGGGCGGTCATGGATGACTCGCCGATCAAGACCATTGCAGATCTCAAGGGCAAGACAGTCGGCATTTCCGTCATCGGCGGCGGCACGCAAGGCCCGTTCAACCTGCTGCTGAAGGAGAACGGCGTCGATCCGGCCAAGGACATCAAGCTGGTTGAGGTTGGTTTTGCCGTCTCCGAGGATGCCCTGCGTCAGGGCCGGGTCGATGCGGTCAACATGAACCAGCCGTTTGCGGCGCGAGCTGAGGCCAAGGGCGGCACAAGAAAACTGTTCTCGCTGTCGCAGGCCATGCCGAACATCGTGCACATCCTGGAAGCCTGCCGTGCCGATTTCGTCGACAAGAACCCGGAATTGGTGAAAACCTACGTCCGCGATATTACGTCGGGAATGAAGAAGGCGCTGGCGAACCGCGAAGAGACCTTGAAGGTGGTCAACGAAGTCTTGAAAGCGCCCATCCCGGTGCTCGAGACTTATCTGCTCAAGGACAACGATTTCGGGCGCGATCCCGGTGCAGCGCCGAATTTCCCGGCGATCCAGAAGATGCTCGACATCTATGCGGAAACCGGAATGCTGCCGAAACTGGATGTCGCGCAGTTCAAGCATCCGACGATCGTCGCGCCGCTGCAATAGGCGATCGGGCTGTTCGCTGGACCAATGAGGTCGCAATGTCCCGTCGTGTGCGGGACATTGCATGAAGATGATGCAGGCATGAAGAAGTTGCGATCACGGATAACGACTGACGGCCTCGACCGGGCGCCGCACCGTGCCTTCATGCGTGCCATGGGACTGGATGACGCGGCCATTGCCAAGCCGATGGTGGGCATCGTCAGCATGAAGGGCGAGCAGACGCCCTGCAATATGACCCACGACTTTCAGGTGGCTGCGGCCAAGACAGGGGTAGAGGAGGCCGGCGGCACGCCGCGCGAATTCTCAACCATCTCGGTGTCCGATGGCATCAGCATGAATCACGAGGGAATGAAGTTCTCTCTGTTCTCGCGTGAGCTGATCGCCGACTCCATCGAGGCCGTCGTCCATGGCCTCGCATATGACGCGTTGATCGGATACGGCGGATGCGACAAGACGCTTCCGGGCGTGATGATGGGCATGGTTCGTTGTAATGTGCCTTCCATCTTCATCTATGGCGGCAGCTCGCTGCCGGGCCGCGTGGATGGACGCACGCTGACCGTCCTCGACTCCTACGAGGCCGTCGGCAGCTTCATGACCGGTGAGATCGACGCCGCGGCGCTCGAGCGGATCGAGCGCGCCTGCCTGCCGACCATTGGCGCCTGCGCCGGTCAGTTCACTGCGAACACCATGGGGATGGTATCGGAGGCGATGGGCCTGACCATTCCCAATGTGTCAATGGTGCCCGGCGTCTATGCCGAGCGCGCGCAGATATCGCGCCGCGCAGGGCGATTGATCATGGAGATGCTCGAACGAGGCGGGCCGCTTCCGCGTGACGTCGTGACGCTGAAGTCTCTTGAAAATGGAGCTGCGGTTGTTGCCGCCACGGGCGGGTCAACCAACGCCGCACTGCATCTGCCGGCGATTGCGAACGAGGCCGGCATTGCGTTCACGATCGATGATGTCGGCGAGGTCTTTGCCAGGACGCCGCTGATCGGAAACCTGCGGCCGGGCGGCAAGTACACGGCAAAGGATGTTTACGACATCGGCGGTGCGGCCGTCGTGATCCACGAGTTGATCGAGAGCGGGCATGTCGATGGCAGCTGCCTGACCATCACGGGCCGTACGCTCGCGGAAGAGTACGGCGCGGCCAACGCGCCCGATGGCGAGGTGGTTTACGCGGCCCGCGCGCCGATCATGCCTGATGGCGGCGTAGCGGTTCTGAAGGGCAATCTCTGTCCCGATGGCGCCGTCATCAAGGTCGCGGGCTTGAAGAGCCAGTTCTTCGAGGGCGTGGCGCGCGTCTTCGAGGATGAAGAGGCCTGCGTCGCGGCCGTTCGTGACCGCAGCTACAAGGCTGGCGAGGTTTTGGTGATCCGCAATGAAGGGCCGGTCGGTGGTCCTGGCATGCGCGAGATGCTCGGCGTCACCGCGCTGATCTACGGCCAGGGCATGGGTGAGAAGGTGGCCCTGATCACGGATGGCCGGTTCTCGGGTGCCACGCGCGGCATGTGCATCGGCTATGTATCGCCCGAAGCGTTCGTCGGAGGCCCGCTGGCGCTTGTCCGCGATGGCGACAAGATCCGGATTGATGCCGCCAGCCGCCGCATGGACTTGCTGGTCGACGAGCAGGAACTCGCTGCACGCCGACGCGATTGGAAGCAACGCCCGCCGCGTCATCGCGCCGGAGCGTTGGCGAAATATGCGCGTCTGGTCGGCCAGGCACCGGGTGGAGCGGTCACTCATGAGGGACCGGCGGAGTGGCCGTGGTTCGACTGAAAAATCGCGCACGTGCGAAATAGTGATCCGTCTGGCAAGTTTCTTGCTAAGCTCGTTCCGCTGATGGAGGACATTCAGCAGGTCGGTTGCGTGACGTTCGCGCATGAGTGAAGCGAGAGACGGGATGAAGGTGGTGCCTTCGAGATCGAGCGAATGGGTGAGACCGGTGACGTCGCAAAAGCCGGCTTCTGCGATCATCGAGATCGACCGCGTCTCGCAGGTTTTCCAGACCTCGGCGCGCAAGGATCATCTTGCGCTGTCTAACATCTCGCTAACGATCGAAGAGGGGGCATTCGTCTCGATCCTCGGTCCGTCCGGCTGTGGCAAGTCGACGTTGCTTTACATTGTCGGTGGCTTCGTTAGTCCAACCAGCGGCGCTGCAAAGATGAAAGGACAGGCGATCACGGGACCGGGTCCGGATCGCGGGGCGGTGTTCCAGGAGTTCGCGCTGTTCCCGTGGAAGACCGTGCTGGGCAACGTGATGTATGGCCCGCGCCAGCAGGGTGTGCGAGTAGCAGAGGCGGAAGCACAGAGCCGTGCTCTGATCGAAATGGTCGGCCTCAAGGGCTACGAGAGCTTCTACCCGAAAGAGTTGTCGGGTGGCATGAAGCAGCGCGTCGCGCTGGCCCGGACGCTCGCCTACCATCCCGAAGTCCTGTTGATGGACGAGCCATTCGGTGCGCTCGATGCGCATACCCGGACGCGCTTGCAGAACGATCTTCTGAACATCTGGGAGCGTGACCGCAAGACGGTGCTGTTCGTCACCCACTCGGTCGACGAAGCCGTCTTCCTTTCGGACAAGGTCGTGATGATGTCGAAATCTCCCGGCCGCATCCGGGAGGTCATCGATATCGATCTGCCGCGGCCGCGGCGCCGCAACGAGCTGTTGCTCGATCCGCGGTACCAGAAATACGTCGTCGACATCGAGCGTATGTTTGACGAGGTCGACGAGACAGGATCAGTGTCATGACCTCGCCGTCGGCCTTGGCCAGACGTGCTGCCCCGATGTTCGCCTGCATCGGGTTGCTTGCGGTATGGCAGGTCGCGTCGCTTGCGCTGAAGAACGACAGCTTTCCAACGGCTATCGAAGCGATCCGCGCGATCCCGGATATCCTCGGCGACAAGGAATCTCTGATCAACATCCTGGCCTCGCTCCGCCGCATGGCGATCGGGTTCGGCATAGCGGTGCTGGTTTCGATTCCGCTGGGCCTGTTGATGGGCCGTAGCCGGGCCGTCGCGGCCTTCTTCAATCCGCTGCTGATGGTGATCTATCCGGTACCGAAAGCGGCGTTGATGCCGATCATCATGCTGTGGCTCGGCGTGGGCGACATCACCAAGACGCTGGTGATCTTTCTCGGTGTCAGCCTTCCGGTGATCTATCACAGTTTTGAAGGCGCCAAGGCCGTCGAGGAGAAGATGCTGTGGTCAGGCGCGGCGATGGGACTTTCGCCCTTGCAGCGCCTGGTCCGCATTGTGTTGCCTGCTGCGCTCCCGGAGATCCTGACCGGGTGCCGCACCGGCCTGGTGCTGGCGCTGATCACGATGATCACCAGCGAGATGATCGCGCGGCAATCGGGAGCGGGGAATATCCTGTTCAACGCGCTCGATATGGGCCAATACGACACGGTGTACGCGATGATCATCATCGTCGGCGCGATGGGCATCTGTCTCGATGCGGTCTTCGAGCGCGTCCGTGCGAGACTGGTACGCTGGTCCGAGCCTCAGTTTGACATGCCGTTGAGCTTCTCATGATGCCGCGTTCTCTTTCAGCAAACGTCATCTTTGGGCTCGCGCCAATCGTACTGGTGATCGCGCTATGGCAGGGCCTGGTGTCGTTCGGCTTCGCGCCCGTGGTTTTGCTGCCGCCGCCGGGCGTCGTCTTTGGCCGGCTGCTCAAGCAACTCGTGACATGGACGTTTCAACAGGAGATTGCGGCGACCCTGATCCGGCTCTTCGCCGGCTTCGCGATTGCGGTCGTCCTCGGCGTCAGTATCGGCATCGCGGCCGCTGCCAGTCCGGCGATCAACGCCATAGTTCGGCCGATCGTACGGGTGCTGGCGCCGCTGCCGAAGGTTGCGCTCTATCCGGCCCTGTTGTTGCTGCTCGGCTTTGGACATGGGTCGAAGATCACGCTGGTGGCGGCGGACGCGCTCTTCCCTATTCTCCTGTCGACCTATTACGGTGCTTCGACGGTGGAGCAAAAGCTGATCTGGTCGGCCATGGCAGCGGGAACGCGGCGCTATGAAATCCTGTTCAAGGTGGTCTTGCCAGCGGCGATGCCGTCGATCCTGACCGGGTGTCGGATCGGCCTTGTCATTTCGTGCATCGTAGTGTTTTTGGCCGAGATGATCACGTCGACTGACGGATTGGGACACGTGCTCGTGACCGCGGCCCGAACCTTCCAGGCCGTCGACATGTTCGTGCCGCTGATCACGATCTCGCTGCTAGGGTTGATCCTCAACGGCCTTTTGGGCGCCGTGCGATCGTACCTCCTACGGGGTTTCCCCGAGGCGTGACCTGACGAACAAGAAACCAGAAGATCGGGAGCAAACCATGCTGGCAGACCGCATCGAGGCAAAATGGATCGACGCGTTTTGCGAGATCTTTGAGCGTTGCGCCGTTAAGGCCGGCGATACCGCGGCGATCCTGTCGGAGACGCAGTCGCGCGCTTTGAATGTACATCTGGCAGAGCTTGCGCTGTTGCGCATGCGGGCGAAGCCGTTTCACGTCGTTATGCCGACGCCACGCAATCGGAATATCGTTCCGGTTCGCTCAACCGGGGCCAGTGAGGCAATCCAAAAGCTTGGGCCGGTCATCACTGCGCTTCAGCAGGCTGGCTTCGTGGTGGATTGCACTATCGAAGGCCTGATGCATGCGGTCGAGACGCCCGAGATCCTGAAGGCCGGCGCGCGGATCCTGGTGATCTCAAACGAGCATCCCGAGGCGCTGGAGCGGATGGTGCCGGATCCGGCACTAGAGAAGCGCGTTCGCGCGGCGGCAAAGATGCTGCGTGGGACGAAGCGGATGCGGGTCACCTCGAAGGCCGGTACGGCGCTTGACGTCGACATGGTCGGAGCGTCCACGGTCGGCGTGTGGGGCTGGACCGACAAGCCCGGCACGCTGGCGCATTGGCCGGGCGGCATCGTCGTCAGCTTTCCCAAGAGCGGGACGATCAATGGCACGCTGGTGATGGCCCCGGGCGACATCAATCTCACCTTCAAGCGCTACCTGACGTCGCCGGTGAAGATGACGTTGAAGGACGATTACGTGGTCGAGCTGGAAGGCGAGGGCACCGATGCCGCAATGATGCGCGCCTATCTCGCCGCCTGGGGCGATCGGGAGGCTTATGCCGTGTCGCATGTTGGTTTCGGCATGAACCCGGGTGCGCGCTACGAGGCACTGTCAATGTATGATCAGCGCGACACCAACGGCACTGAGATCCGCGCCGTCTCCGGCAATTTTCTGTTCTCGACCGGTGCCAATGAATTTGCCGGCCGTTATACCGCAGGCCATTTCGACCTGCCGATGATGGGAACGACCATCGAGCTCGATGGTGTCGCGGTGGTCCGGGAAGGCGTGCTCCAGGACGTTTTTGGCTAGCTGCGGTCGAGCACCGGCGGGCGGGCGAGGTCGAAGTGCCGGAGCAGGTCGACCATGGCCTGGAGGCGCTTTGCGCGATAGGCGTCAACGTCCATGCCTGAATAATCGAGGAAGCCGGCTCCCGTGCGCAGGCCGATCCGGCCTTCGTTCATGTTGCGTGAAATGACGTCCGGCGCGCGGTAGCGGTCGCTGCGGAGTGCGCCCTCCAGATACCGGCTGGCGTAGTACAGTATGTCGCCGCCGCCCCAGTCGATGAATTCGAGCAGCCCGAGCACGGCATAGCGGAAACCGAAACCGTAGCGGATCGCCTTGTCGATCTCCTCCGCGCTGGCGACGCCTTCCTCGACCATTCGCGCGGCCTCGTTCATCGCGAGCGCCTGAATGCGCGGAACGATGAAGCCTGGCGTCGCCGCGCAGACCACAGGGACCTTGCCGATGCCTTCGAGCAGCGCCTTGACCTCGTCGATGATGCCGGAACCGGTGGCTCTGCCGGGCGAAATCTCTACCAGTGGGATTAGATAGGCCGGGTTAAGCCAGTGCACGTTGAGGAAGCGGCGGGGATTCACGATCGCGACCGAGAGATCGTCAACGAGGATGGTCGAAGTGGTCGATGCAATGATGGTATCGGGGCCGACCTGTTTTGAAGCCGCCCCTAGCACCTCGCGCTTGAGCTCGACGACCTCGGGAACGCCTTCGAACACCATTCCGGCTTCGGACAATGCGGCGCCGCTTTGGCTGGCCGGCGCTACCGAAACCCGCGCGATCAGCGGATCAACGTCGGTCTCGGTCAGTAACCCCAGCTTTGAGAGGCTGGCAAAGGTCTTCCTGACCTCGCCAAGCGCGTCCGCCTTCAGCCTGGCGAAATCGTCCGCTGAACGAGGCTTGATATCGATCATCGTGACCGTGTGCCCCGCATAGGCGAACGCGACGGCGATACCGCGGCCCATGCGTCCGGCCCCGAGACAGGCAATGTTGGCGCGACGGGTCATCGGTCAGAATCCCTCACGAAGCAGCATCTGCAATTCGGCCTTGTGAAGCTTGCCAAGCCCCAGCGTCTCCAACGTCCGGCCGCCCTGCGCAAAATCCTCGCCGCAGATTGCCCCGCCGAGGGCCAGGAAAGCCTTGGCGAGCGGTGCGGCCACGCCCGCCAACCCGGCGATGGACACCAGCAACGACAACCCAAGCCGCAGATCCTCGCGCATGTAGCGGTGCTCGGTCAGCACGATCCGCTCGCGCCAGTCGCCGGAATCCGTCAGGCGATCATGCGAGCCGCGGCCATACATCCAGATCTCGCCGTCCTTGGCGTAATGGTGCGCGAGTGGAAAATGCGGTGCGCCATAACCAAGCGCCTCGCGCACGGCGATCCGCTCGGCGTCGAGTGCGTCGGTCACCCGCCGGATTGCGGCTTGCGTTCCCTCCTTATGGATATCCCACCGCTCGAAATGTTCGATTGGGCCTGCGTTCATCACGATCAGCGGCGGATGAATGATGCAGCCCGCGTTCATCAGCGCGCCGGATAGCGCGTCGCCGCACGGCTCGATCACATCGGGGAAAGCCCGTCCAATCACCTCGAGCGCATGTGGTGCCAGGTCAAGCGGGAACACGCCGACCGGCAGCCGCTTGGCGCGGATGGTGATTGCGACCTCGAATGACCCATGCTTGCGCGTGAGCCATGGCAGCGTGCCGGTCTCAGCGAAGCTTGCCTTGGCGCGATTGCCTGCATCTCGCGCAGCCTGCGCGAAGATCATCGAGCCGAATGTCGCGGGCGGCAGAAACACGACCTGGCCATCCCGCAGATGCGGGGCGAGGAGCCGCGCGATATCCTGCTGAGCGAAGGCGGGAGCAGGGCACAGGATCAGCTCGGCATCGCTGACGGCTTCGGCGATGTTGGTGGTCACCAGCGCCAGCTTCACGTCGTGCTGGCCATTATGGTCCTTGACGAGGATGCGGGAGCCACCGGCACGATGTGCTTCGACCTGTTCTGCGTCGCGCCGCCACAGCCGGACCTCATGTCCTGATAGCGCGAAATCGCCCGCGGCCGCGAAAGAGCCGTTTCCCCCACCTAGAACCGCAATTTTCAAGATGCTTCTCCTTGCGCGCGCGATTGCGCATCAAGCTGCTTCAGCAGGAAATGCTGAACCTTGCCAAGCGCGGTGCGCGGCATGTCGGCGACGAAGACAAAGTCGCGTGGAACCTTGTAGCGGGCGAGCTGCGCCTGAACGTGTGCTCTTAGCTCGTCTGCTTCGAGACGGCAGCCGGATCGCGGAATCACGTAGGCGATAGGTACCTCGTCCCAGCGCGGGTCCGGCCTGCCGATCACGGCACATTCGCTGACGTCTGGATGTTCGAGCAGCACCCGTTCGACCTCGGCCGGATAGACGTTCTCGCCGCCGGAAATGATCATGTTCTTCTTGCGGTCGCGGACCCAGAAGTAGCCGTCCGGATCGCACAGGCCGATATCGCCGGTGCGGTACCAGCCGTCGTGCAGCGCATCGCGTGTGGCGTCCGCATTGCCCCAATATTCGAAGAAGACGTTGGGGCCGCGGACCGCGATCTCGCCCGGCGCGCCCGCCGGCACCTCGTTGCCGGCCTGATCGATCACTTTTGCTTCGCAGCACAGGCCGGCAAGCCCGGTCGATCCCGTGCGCGACAGGTCGCCGCCGAGGCGAGTATAGACTGCGATGGGGCAGGTTTCCGTCGAGCCATAAACCTGGAGCACTGGCACGCCGCGCGCGACGAAGCGATCAATCAGGTGTGGCGGCACGATTGTCGAGCCGGTGGCGACGGCCTTCAGCGATGAGAGATCAGTCGTGGCCCAGGCAGGGTGCTCGCTGAGAGCCTGGATGATCGCCGGCACCATGACCGTCAGGGTCGGCCGATCCCGTTCGATGGCCGCAAGCGCCGTATCCGGGGTGAAACGAGCGTGGATTGAGACGGTCGCGCCGAGCTGCAGTGCCGCAGTCGTCTGGATGTTGAGCCCGCCGACATGGAAGAACGGCAACACCGTCAGCACATGATCGTCGGACGTCATGTTGTGCATGTGCTGGCTCATGACGCCGTTCCAGAACAGCGCCTCCTGGCGCAGCACAGCACCTTTCGGCCGCCCGGTTGTTCCTGACGTGTAGACGATGAGCAGCGGGCAGGAGAGGTCGGTCTGCGGATTGCGTCCGCTGCTTCCTTTACGCGCCAGCAGGCTTTCGAAAGTCGTGCCGTGCGGTGGCGTAAAATCGAGGCCGACGACGGTGGTGCCCCGCGCGAGTTCCGGAAGGACTCCCTCAAATGCGTGCTCGAGCACCAGCACCTTGACGCTGGCGTCGGTGAGGATGAAGATCTGCTCGGCGACAGCCAACCGCCAGTTCAGCGGCACCAGCATCGCGCCGAGCCGCGCGCATGCATAGAGCAGGACCAGATAGTCGGGCCGATTCAGGCTCAGGATCGCGACGCGGTCGCCACGGCCGACACCGGACTCCTGCTTCAAGCCTGTTGCGATCCGTTCGATCCGCTCGGCGAGCGTCGCGTAGCTCAGCCGCTCCCCTTCAAAGGCGATGGCGGTCTTGTCTGGCGAAAACGCCGCGTTGCGATCAATCAGACTGCAGAGGTCCACCGTCAGTCGTCCGTTTCGCTTGCCTCGTACAGCGCCTCGCGACCGATTCGGTCGAGGCAGAGCTCGGCCGTCCAGGGCAGCATCAGCGAGCCGCAGCGGCTGTCGCGATAGATGCGCTCCAGCGGCAGCGAGCGGAGCATCGCCTGTCCCCCGCAGGTGCGGATCGCGAGCGTGGCGAGCTCATTGGCGCCTTCCATCACCGAATATTGCGCGGCGTAGGCCCGCAGCACCTGCTCCTTGCTCGGATTAGCGCGCGCATCGGTAACGGCCTGGAACCAGATCGCCTTGATCTGCTCCAGCTTGATTTGCATCTGCGCGACCGCGATCTGCTTGGTCGGGTACATCCGGCGCTTGACCGGAGGCATGCCCGGCACCTCGCCGCGCAAATAGCGCACCGTGAAATCGTAAGAGGCTTGCGCGAGCCCCATATAGGTGGGCGACAGCGTCAGGAACATATGCGGCCAGCGCATCGCCGCCTGAAAGTAGACGCCGCGCGGCATTAGCGCAGAATCTTCCGGCACGAAGACGTCCTTGAACAGCAGCGTTCGCGAGACTGTGCCGCGCATACCGAGCGGATCCCAGTCGCCGACGACGGAAACGCCTTGCGATTTCGCTGGGATCGCGAGGTAAAGCGTATTGCGGCGCGAGGCCTTTTCGCCTTCCTCGATCTCCGTGCAGAGCACGCCGTAATAGTCGGCGTGGCCGGACAGCGATGCAAAGATCTTCTTGCCGTTGACGATCCAGCCGCCTTCGACAGGCTTTGCTTGCGTGCCGAAGGCAACGCCACCCGCGGCCGCCGCGCCGCCCTCGGAAAAAGGTTGCGAATAGATCGCACCGTCCTCGACGATGCGCTTGTAGTGGACGGCCCGGCGCTTTTCGTGTTCCGCGCGGGTCTCCGCATCCATGTCGAGATCATCAGCCAAAGGCCCCGACCACAGCGTCGAACAGACATGCATGTTCCAGGTCAGCGCGGTCGCGCCGCAATAGCGGCCGATCTCCGCCGCTGCCAGGGCGTAGGTCTGGTAGTTCGCTCCCAGCCCGCCGTGCTTCTTCGGCACGGCGATGCCGAGCAAGCCGACGCGGTGCAGGTCGCGATAATTCTCGGTCGGGAAGACCGCCTCGCGATCGTAGGTGGCCGCACGACCCGCGAACACGCTTTGGCCGATCTCGCGCGCCCGCGCGACGATCCCGGCTTGTTCGTCGCTCAAGCGGAACGCGACGGGATCGAAGATTGGCGCGTCCAACGCGACCTTGTCGCTCGTGCCAATGGTCTTGCTGACTTGCATGGTCATGGCGCAGTCATCCGTGTTTTGCAGCGACGGAATCGACGAAGCTGCCGAGAGCCTTGTCGAAGGCACCAGGCCGCTCAAGGTTTGCGAGATGGCCGACGCCGGGGAGTTCGACATATTCGGCCGCGGGAATATAGGATGCCGTTCTTGCCATCATTGGCGCAGGCGCGTTGTTGTCTTTGGAACCAGACAGCAGCAGCGTCGGCACGAAAATGTCCTTGAGCGTGCTGCGTTGGTCGAACCCGATCAACGCCAGCACCATTGCGCGATAGCTCGCTTCGGGCACACTCCCCATGCACTCGCGCGCAAGCTCCATGCCCTTGGGATCAGGATCGTCGCCGACGAGCTCTTTCACGAGGGACGGTGCCAGCGATTTCATGGTCTCGCCGCGATCGAGTGGACCCAGGCGTGCCGCGATGAACGATTTTTGCCAGTCGCCGTCAGACTTGCCAAAGGCCGGGCTGGTTTGCGCGAGGACGACCGCACGCGCCCGTTTCGGCGATTGCACCAGCCATTTCTGGACGATCATGCCGCCGATCGAATGCCCGACCAGAATGGGGCTTGCCGCCCCGATCTGCTCGATGAATTGCTGGAGTGCATCGGCCAGGGCAGCGATGCTGACGCTGGCGAGTGGCACTGATCCGCCATAGCCCGGCATGTCCCACGCGATCGCGCGGAAACGATTGCTGAATGTGGCAAGCTGCTGCCCCCAGGCCCGCGCCGCGCCGCCAATGCCATGCAGGAAAATCAGGGGCATCGCACCCGGATCGCCCGCAGCTTCATAGGCGAAGCGTCCGTCCCTTGTTATCATTGGCGCAGGCTGCGACACGCGACATCCTTTTGCTTTGCCCGGTGATGCTAACAGGCCTGTGGGGGATGGGAAGAGATAATTTTATACTTAAAGCAATTTTCAGGCCGCTCTCTCGCGCGCGCACACGTTTGCGGCCTCGATCCGCGCTTTCGTTGCAAAACTTTGAAGGTTAAAATATATCGGAGGAACGACAGCAGACCTTGAGGGAGCCCGCGCATGTCCGCATTGCCGCATTCGCCGCACGCGCTGGTGACCGGTGGTGGTCGCGGCATCGGCCGCGCGATCGCTGCGTCCCTTGTCGGCGCTGGTGCCACCGTGACGGTGCTCGGGCGGAACGCGGCTACTCTCGAAGAGGCGGTGAGCGCAGGCGCCGCACATTATGCGGCGGTTGCCGACGTCTCGGACGAAGCTGCACTAAGGGCAGCGATCGCCGCAGCGCATGCGCGAAAGCCGATCGATATCCTGATCGCCAACGCCGGCAGCGCCGAATCCGCGCCGTTTGCGAAATCGGACAGCGCCCTTTTTTCGCGCATGATGGAGATCAATTTCATGGGCGTTGTCCATGCTATCAGCTCAGTGTTGCCCGGGATGAAGGATCGCCCCTACGGGCGCATCGTCGCGATTGCATCGACGGCCGGGCTCAAGGGTTATGCTTATGTGAGCGCGTATGCGGCGGCGAAACACGCTGTGATCGGTCTCGTGCGTTCGCTTGCGCTGGAAATGGCCGGCAGCAACGTAACCGTGAACGCGGTCTGCCCGGGCTTCACCGACACTGATCTCGTTGCCGGCAGCATCGACAACATCATGAAGAAGACCGGGCGAACCCGTGAGCAGGCGATCGCCGAGCTCGCAAAGCACAATCCGCAGGGGCGCCTGATCACGCCGCAGGAAGTGGCGAATGCCGTGCTCTGGTTGTGCAGCGAGAACGCCAGTGCGATCACGGGGCAGGCGATTGCCGTTGCCGGTGGCGAGATCTAACCGCGCGGAACAAGGAAGGAAATCTCATGAGTAGACCAGCCAATCCCGTCACCGTGCCGCTCGCAGACTATTCGCCGCAACACTTCCTGCTGGCCGCGGTCGACGGCGTTGCTACCGTGACGCTCAACCGTCCGGAACGAAAGAATCCGCTGACGTTCGAGAGCTACCGCGAGCTGACCGACTTCTTCCGTGCATGCGCGTTCGACGACGCGGTCAAGTCGATCGTCGTCACCGGTGCCGGCGGCAATTTCTCATCCGGCGGCGACGTGTTCGAGATCATCGGCCCGCTGGTGAAGATGGACACCAAGGGGCTGACGGCGTTCACGCGGATGACTGGCGATCTCGTCAAGGCGATGCGGGCCTGCCCGCAGCCGATCGTGGCTGCGGTCGAGGGCATTTGCGCCGGCGCCGGCGCCATCATTGCCATGGCGTCCGACATGCGGCTTGCCGCGAGTGGGGCCAAGGTCGCGTTCCTGTTCAACAAGGTGGGTCTTGGCGGCTGCGACATGGGCGCCTGCGCGATCCTGCCGCGGATCATCGGCCAGTCTCGCGCCTCCGAGCTTCTGTACACCGGCCGGTTCATGACGGCGGAGGAGGGCGAGCGCTGGGGCTTCTTTAGCCGCATCGTCACGCCGGAGCAGGTGCTGCCCCAGGCGCAGCTGCTGGCAAAGCAGGTCGCGGAAGGGCCGACCTTCGGCAACACCATGACCAAGCGGATGCTGGCCATGGAATGGGCGATGTCGGTGGAGGAAGCGATCGAAGCGGAGGCCGTTGCCCAAGCCCTGTGCATGACGACGGCTGATTTCGAGCGCGCTTTCGAGGCCTTCGCCAACAAGGTCAAGCCGGTCTTCAGGGGCGACTGAGCGGCCCTTTCCTGGAATGGGGACTTGCCAGAAATTATTTTAGGCTTAAAATAGTTTTTGTGGCCGGGTGAATTGGCGAGGCTCCCATGAAAGTCGCGATCATCGGTGGCGGACCTGCGGGTCTTTACGCTGCAATCCTGCTCAAGAAGCAGCGCCCAAGCGCCGATATCGCGGTCTATGAACGCAACCGCGCCGACGACACCTTCGGCTTCGGCGTGGTGTTCTCGGATGCCACGCTCGACAATTTCGAAAAGCACGATCTTCCGAGCTACCGCCGCATCACCCAGGAGTTCGCCTATTGGGACGATATCGCCGTGCATTTTCGCGGCACGGTGCATCGGGTCGGAGGTAACGGCTTTTGCGGCTGCTCGCGGCAAAAATTGTTGCTGATCCTGCAGGAGCGTGCGCGCGAGCTCGGTGTCAGCCTCCATTTCGAAGTGGATATCGATGACGAGTCGCGCTTTGCCGATGCCGATCTTGTTTTGCTTGCAGACGGGATCAACAGCCGTTTCCGGGAGAAGCACGTCGATCACTTCGAGCCGGAAGTCGACCTCCGCACTAACAAGTTTGCCTGGATGGGCTCGACCAGGCCGCTCGATGCCTTCACCTTCATCTTTCAGGAGACGGAGTGGGGACCTTTCATCGCCCACGCCTACCAATATGAAGCCGGTCACTCGACCTGGATTTTCGAGACCGATCCGGAGACCTTCGAGCGTGCGGGCCTGTCGGGACTGAATGAGACCCAGTCCGCTGCACGGATGGCCGATATCTTCGGCTGGTTCCTCGATGGGCACAAGCTGCTCACCAACCGCTCGATGTGGCGCAATTTCCCGATGGTCCGCAGCAAGCGCTGGGTCAAGGACAACATGGTGCTGCTCGGGGACGCCAAGGCGACCGCGCATTTCTCGATCGGCTCGGGCACCAAGCTCGCGATGGAAGATGCGATCGCGCTGGCTGACGCCATGGCGAAGGCACCCGACATCAAAGCTGCACTGGATGTCTATGAGCACGGCCGCCGCGAAGAGGTCGAGAAGACCCAGCACGCGGCCGACGTCTCGCTGGTCTGGTTCGAGCATGTCGACCGCTTCTGGGATTTCGATCCCGTGCAGTTCGCTTTCGGCGTAATGACGCGCTCGAAGGCGATCACCTATGACAATCTGAAGCTCCGCGCGCCCGATTTCGTCGCCGAAGTCGAGAAGTCATTCGCCAGGCAGGTGCGCAGCAAAGGCTTCGACGTCAGCACCGACAAGCCGATGGTACCGCTGTTCCAGCCGTTCCGCTTGCGCGAGATGGAGATCGCCAATCGTGCCGTGATGTCGCCGATGTGCATGTATTCGGCGAAGGAGGGCGTCCCCGGTGATTTCCACCTCGTGCACTACGGCTCGCGCGCAATCGGTGGCGCCGGCCTGATCTTCACCGAGATGACCTGCGTCAGCCGCGACGCGCGGATCACACCCGGCTGCGCCGGATTGTGGAATGACGAGCAGGAGACGGCGTGGCGGCACATCGTGGATTTCGTCCACGGCAACTCGGCTGCAAAAATCTGCCTGCAACTCGGGCACGCCGGCCGCAAGGGGGCGACCAGACTTATGTGGGACGGCATGGACCGCCCGCTGGACGAAGGCGGCTGGGACGTGGTTTCGGCATCGCCGCTGCCTTACTTTCCCGACAGCCAGGTGCCGCGCGAGCTTGACCGCGCCGGCATGAATGCGGTGAGAGATTCGTTTGTCGCGGCGGCCGAGCGCGGCGAGCGCTGTGGCTTCGACATGCTCGAATTGCACTGCGCGCACGGCTATCTGCTAGCGAGCTTCATCTCGCCGCTGACGAACAGCCGTACGGACGAATATGGCGGTTCGCTCGAAAACCGGCTGCGCTTCCCGCTTGAGATATTTGAGGCCCTGCGGGCTTTGTGGCCGAAGCACAAGCCGATGTCGGTGCGCATTTCCGCGACCGATTGGGCGGATGGCGGCATCATCGGCGATGATGCGGTGGCCATTGCGCGTGCGTTCGCCGATGCCGGTGTCGATCTGGTCGACGTCTCGACGGGCCAGACCGTTCGCGATGGGCAGCCGGTCTATGGCCGCATGTTCCAGACGCCGTTCTCTGACCAGGTCCGCAATGAGGCGCGTGTGGCGACCATGTGCGTCGGCAACATCACGACCGCGGACCAGGCCAACACCATTTTGGCCGCCGGCCGGGCTGACCTCGTCGCGCTCGGGCGGCCGCATCTGGTCGACCCATTCTTCACCATGAAGGCGGCGGCCTGGTACGAGGCGAATGATGCGTTCTGCCCGCCGCAATACCTGCCCGGAAAAGATCAGATTTTCCGCAACAGCGTGCGCGACCGACAGGATCTCGAGGAGCTGAGAATTAAGGCTAAGCCCAAGACCCGGGCTGAACTCAAGGCGGAGGCGACAAAGCCGCTTGCGGCGGAGTGACCGCCCGTGCGACGTTAACCTCGTTGCCTGTGTATTGAGTGGAGTTAAGGGCGATGAAGGCGATTATCGTGGGCGGCGGTATCGGTGGTCTCACGACGGCATTGATGCTGCGGGCCCGCGGCATCGGCTGCGAGATTTTCGAGCAGTCCGATACGATCCGCGAGCTCGGCGTCGGTATCAACACGCTGCCGCACGCCATGCGTGAGCTTGCCAGCCTTGGCCTGCTGCAGAAGCTCGACGACGTCGCAATCCGCACCGACCAGCTCTACTACCTCAACCGCCATGGCCAGGAGGTCTGGCGCGAAGCCCGCGGCGTGGACGCCGGTCACGACGTGCCGCAGTTCTCGATCCATCGCGGCCGCCTCCAGGGCGTCATCCATCGCGCCGTCGAGGAGCGGCTTGGAGTGGATGCAATCCACACCGGCTGCCGGCTTGGCGCCTTCACGCAGGACGAGGGCGGCGTCACCGCTTACTTCTTCGATCGCACTGGTTCGCATGTCCATACCGCGCGCGGCGATATTCTGATTGGCGCCGATGGCATCCATTCGCGTGTCCGCGACACGCTGTTCCCGAACGAGGGGCCGCCGTGCTGGAACGGCCTGATGCTGTGGCGCGGCGCGCGCGACTGGCCGCTGTTCCTCACCGGCAAGTCGATGATCGTCGCGGGTGGCCTCAACGCCAAGGTGGTGATCTATCCGATCGCGGAGGGATCGAGCCCGGCTAGCCGTCTCACCAATTGGGCGGTGCTGGTGAAAGTAGGCGAGGGCAACGCGCCGCCGCCGCGGAAGGAAGACTGGTCACGCCCGGGCCGGCGCGAGGAGCTGATGCCGCATGTCGCGCGCTTCTCGGTGCCCTATATCGACGTGAAGAGCCTGATTTCGGCGACGCCGGAGTTTTACGAATATCCCACCTGTGATCGCGATCCGTTGCCCTATTGGTCGTCCGGGCGTGTCACCCTGCTCGGTGATGCCGCACATCCGATGTATCCGGTTGGCTCCAATGGCGCTTCGCAGGCGATCCTCGATGCGCGCTGTCTTGCGGACGCGCTGGTGCGCGCCGAGCATCCGCGTCAAGCGCTGATGGAATATGAGAAGAAGCGCTTGCCGATGACGGCGGACATCGTCCGCTCCAACCGCCGCGGCGGCCCCGAGGGCGTCATCGACGCCGTCGAGCAGCTCGCGCCCGACGGTTTCGACAATGTCGACAATGTGCTGAGCTATTCTCAGCGCGAGGCGATCGTGCGCGGCTACGCCACCAAGGCCGGATTCGCCGCGGTGCCGGGACTCGCGGCGGTGCGCGCTTGATGTGAGCTGAAGGCCGATGAATGATCATCGGCCTCCAATTTTGATTGAGCACGACCCTTTCGGAAAACCGCTGCGCACTTTTCCGGGGTCATGCCGCTAGCCCGCGCCGGGAGGCGGCGGCAGGAAGTGGATGTTGAACTCGGCGGCCATCGCCACAACATCCTCCGGCTTCTGTTCCTTCATGTTGTGAAGGCCCCAGAACAGGTCGAACAGCTTTTTGGTCGGCGAGACCCAGAACAGCACTTTTGCGGTCTGGTCCGACTTGTTGAAGATGCCGTGCGGCACGCCCATGCCGAGCCGGATCAGATCGCCGGGGGTTGCCTGCGCTTCCGAATTGCCGAGCATGAAGTCGAGCTTGCCCTCCAGCATGTAGAGATATTCGTCCTGATCCGGATGAATGTGCGGCGGCACGAACGTGCCCGGCGGTAGCGTGGCGTGCCAGGAGAAGCTGTTCTCGGTGTTGCTCTTCGGCACATAGGTCTGGCCAAGGATGTTCCAGGAAATGCCCTGGATTCCCTCGTTGGCCCGCGTGATGCCGGTGATTTCGCTCTTCATTGCAGTCCTCCCTTAACGCGCCGCGCCGCCTTAGTTCGCCTTGCAGTCCTTGGCATAGCGGTCGCCGTAATTCTCGAAAACCTTCTGGACGATCTCGGTCTGGAATTTTCCGTCCGGACGCTTGGCGACCTTGGTCAGGTAAAAATCCTGGATCGGATAGCCGTTGGTGTTGAACTTGAACGAACCACGCAACGACGTGAAGTCCGCCTTCTTCAGGGCTGCAGCAACGGCGTCCTTGTTGGAGAGGTCGCCCTTCACACCCTTGACCGCACTGTCAATCAGCATTGCGGCATCATAGGCCTGGAAGGCGTAGGTGCCGGGCACGCCGCTGTAGGCGGCCTCATAGGCGGCAACGAACTTCTTGTTCTGGGGATTGTCGAGATTGGGCGCCCAGTTCGCGCCGCCGAACATGCCGACGGCCGCATCTTGCTGCGCCGGCAGGGTCGATTCATCCACCGTGAAGGCCGAGAGCACCGGAATGCTGTCGGCGAGACCGGCCTGCTTGTACTGCTTGACCAAGTTGACGCCGAGGCCGCCCGGCATGAACGTGAATAGTGCATCTGGCTTCTGCGACGAAATCTTGGAAAGCTCCGGCTGGAAGTCCAGCGTGTTGAGCGGCATGTAGGACTCTTCGACGATCTCGCCCTTGTAGTCGAGCTTGAAGCCGGCGACCGAGTCCTTGCCGGCCTGATAGTTCGGCACCATGAGATACATCCGCTTGTAGCCGCGATCCTGCGCCACCTTGCCGAGGATCTCGTGGACCTGATCGTTCTGGTACGACGTCACATAGAAGAACGGGTTGCAGTCCTTGCCGGCAAATGTCGACGGGCCGGCATTGGGGCTGATCAGGAAGGTCTTCGATTCCGTGACCGGCCGGTGGATAGCCTGGAGGATGTTGGAGAAGATCGGCCCGACTACGAAATCGACCTTGTCGCGTTCGAGTAGCCCCTTGACCTTCGTCACCGCCACGTCGGGCTTCAACTCGTCGTCGACCACGACGACCTCGACATCGCGGCCACCCATCTTGCCGCCGAGATCCTTCACCGCGAGCGCAAAGCCGTCGCGGACTTGCTGGCCGAGCGCGGCGGCGGGCCCCGATAGGGTTACAATCACGCCCACCTTGAGCTTCTCCTGGGCGAGGGCAGGACTCATCGCGGTGCCGAGCAGCAAGGCAGTTGCGGCCAAGGTCAGTTGCGTCTTCATGATCCGTCCCCCGTGTCGATCGGGCCTGCACAGCAAGCCGCGTACACCGATCCAAGCTTATGCCGATGACGGCGCTCGCGGCAAGCCAAGCTCAAGGCGCCACCATCGTGTGGGCAACGGTGCATGCAAGCGGCGCGCCAATTATTTGAAGCCTAAAGAAATTGGCGTGCGGTCGATTGTTGCAGCTTTGGGCTTGCGGTCGGCATCGATTTATTTGAAGCTCAAAACGTTGGGAATCCGTGCCGGCGCGAATGCCGGCCGTGAGTGATTGCATCGAGATGCTCGATTCCGAGACCAAGGCCGTCGAAACGCCGGAGGACCATGCCGAAGAGCTTCGGCTGTGGTTGCGCCTGCTCACCTGCACGACCTTGATCGAGGGAGAAGTTCGCGGCCGGCTGCGGCAGCGCTTCGACGTCACGCTGCCGCGGTTTGATCTGATGGCGCAGCTCGACAAGGCGCCCGACGGCATGACGTTGTCGGATGTCTCCAAGCGCATGATGGTGTCCAACGGCAACGTCACGGGCCTCGTCGAGCGCCTGGTGGAATCCGGTCATCTCGACCGCCGCACCTCGGAGACCGACCGTCGCGTCCAGGTGATCCGTCTCACGAAACTCGGCCGAGCCGAGTTTCGCAGGATGGCTGCGGAACACGAAACGTGGATCGCCGACCTCTTCGCCGACCTTACACCAAAGGACGTGCGCGAGCTGATGCGGTTGCTGGCCAAGACCAAGGCGTCGGCGCAGAAATCGGCGGCGCGTCGCCGGCCCTAAGCAGGGCCGACGCGCCCGTCAATCCCATCTTGCCGCACGAAAATGCAGGGGATGCCCAAAATCCGCTATTGCGCCAAATTGTTTTAAGCCTAAAATGTTTGCCGAGTTAGTGCTGCCGGGTGCTTTCCATGCGCAAAGGAGCGTGCGATGGCCAACGCCGCCAAGGTTCAAGTCTCGGGCTCGCATAACGGCAACGCTGCGACGGCCCATGTCGACACATTCGCGCGGCAGCATCTGCCGCCCCCTGAGCTCTGGCCGGAGTTCATCTTCACGCGGCCAGAGCTGCGCTATCCATCACGATTGAATTGCGTCAGCTATTTCCTCGATCGCTGGGTCGAGCAGGGGCACGGTGACGCACCTTGCGTCATCAGTCCCGCTGTCAGCTACACCTATCGCGAACTGCAGGCGCTGGTGAACCGCATCGCCAACGTGCTGGTCGGCAAGCTTGGTCTTGTCACCGGTGGGCGCGTGCTGTTGCGTTCCGCCAACAGCCCAATGATGGTTGCGACCTATCTCGCGGTGATCAAGGCCGGCGGCATTTGCGTGGCGACGATGCCGTTGCTGCGCGCTAAAGAGCTGTCCTATCCGATCCAGAAGGCGGAGATCACGCTCGCGCTCTGCGACGGAAAACTCTCCGATGAGATGGAGAAGGCGAAGCTGGCTACGCCGTGTCTCAAGCACGTGGTCTATTGGGGCAATGGCGCGGCCGACTCGCTCGAGGCGCTGATTGCGGATGCGAGTCCGGAGTTTGGGGCGGTCGACACCGCCTCTGACGACATCTGCCTGATCGCCTTCACGTCGGGAACGACCGGCGATCCCAAGGGCACCATGCATTTCCATCGGGACATGCTGGCGGTGTGTGACGGCTACGCGCGCAACATTTTGCGGGCCGAGCAGAAAGACCGTTTCGTCGGCTCGGCACCGCTTGCCTTCACTTTTGGCTTCGGCGGCGTGCTGTTCCCCATGCACATCGGCGCTTCCTTCGTCGTGCTGGAGAAGACGACTCCTGATGATATCCTCTCAGCTGTCGAGCAGTACAAGACCACCGTCTGCTTTACGGCGCCGACCGCGTATCGCGCCATGATCGGCAAGCTTCCGGGCCGTGACATTTCCTCTCTGCGAAAATGCGTCTCCGCGGGCGAGACGCTGCCCAAGCCGACATTCGATGCCTGGCTGAAGGCCACCGGCATCAAGCTGATGGACGGGATTGGCTCGACTGAGCTGCTGCACATCTTCATCAGCGCGACCGAGGACGAAATTCGTCCCGGCGCGACCGGCAAGCCCGTGCCCGGCTATGAGGCGAAGATCGTCGATGATGACGGCAACGACGTGCCACCGGGCATGATGGGGAAGCTCGCGGTGCGAGGACCGACCGGCTGCCGTTATCTCGCCGACGAGCGGCAGCGGAAATACGTCCAGAACGGCTGGAACATCACCGGCGACACCTATCTGATGGATAGCGACGGCTACTTCTGGTACCAGTCGCGCTCCGACGACATGATCGTGTCATCCGGGTACAATATCGCGGGCACGGATGTGGAAGCAGCGCTGCTCACGCATCCGTCGGTTGCCGAGTGTGGTGTCGTCGGTGCGCCGGACGAGGCGCGCGGGATGATTGTAAAGGCCTATGTCATTGCCGCGCCCGGCGTGACGCCGGATGCAAAGCTCGCAGCCGAGTTGCAGGAGCATGTCAAACGCGAGATCGCGCCGTACAAGTATCCGCGCGCAATTGAGTTCGTGACCCAACTGCCGAAGACCGAGACCGGGAAATTGAAGCGCTTTGCTTTGCGGCAATTGGCGCAGGCGGCGGCGACGTCTTCGGGCGTCGCGGCAGAGTGAGATGAGGATCAAGAATTGTCCGTGATGACGCCGAAAGGCCCACAACTCGCGGTGCTGCCAGGTGCCGCCGAGGACGACTCCAGCCCTGGGGCACAGGTGCTCCAGCCGTCCGGCTGGCTGATGCCGAAGGGCTATGCCAACGGCATGGCTGCCGAAGGGCGTATCGTCGTCACCGGAGGCGTGATCGGCTGGGATGCCGAGGAGCGTCTCGCGGACGGCTTTGTCGCGCAGGTGCGCCAGACCCTGAGCAACATTGCGGAGATCCTTGCCGAGGCGGGCGCGCGGCCCGAGCACCTCGTGCGACTGACCTGGTATGTCGTCGATATGGACGAATACCTGACGAACCTGAAGGAGCTCGGCAAGATCTACCGTACCGTCTTCGGTGCGCACTATCCGGCGATGGCGCTTGTCCAGGTCGTCCGCCTTGTCGAGAAAGCGGCGCGCGTCGAGATCGAAGCCACCGCCGTCATTCCACGCTGAACTACGCTCAGCTCGCCTTGGTGAGATCGTCGTCCTCGGGTGAGTTCAGATAGACGTCGGACATGGTGTCGACCCAGCGTAGAGTTAGTCCTTCGGCTCCGAATTCGGCGTCAGGTCGGAGGAGCGAAATGGTTTGGCCTTGTCGAGCTTGCGATAGGCCGTCGATGCCGTTCGCAACAGCTTTTTTTCTCGCTTGGGGTCGAGAAAGCGAATGCCGGCCTTGGGAACGGCCTCGTTCAACGACGCGGCCAGCGTTTGACCGCGCGCATCATCATTTAACTGTCCAAGCGACTTTTGCGCCCTGCGCAATTGCTTGAGGATCGACTTCTGCTTCGTCAGTGAGTCGTCAGCAAACAAGTCCGGCAGCGACTCGATCGAATAGGTCAGTCGCTTGTTGAGAATCCGCAGCTTGTGCCGTTTCTCGACGTCGAGCTTGCGCAGCTTCCTGGCCTTCCTGAGCAGCGTCTTCTCCCATTCGGTCAGTTGCTCCGTCGCGTGGTCGGCGAGCGGGCAGCGGCGCAGCCTGATGGCCTCCTTGCTGGGCCTGGTCGACCAGGGGCCGCTCTCGATCCAGCTCGATGTCTGTTCGACCAGACGACGATATCGCGCCGACTGCAGCGCGCGGGCCAAGAGGCGATGGCTTTCGGCCCGCTTCTCGTCCCAGTGCTGGAGCTCGGCGATCACCGCGAGCTCGTCGCCGGTCTCGGCGACGACGCGTTCGATGGCGACGTCGAGGTCCCGCACCATGCCAAGCTGGCTGTTCAGCCATTTCAACTCGGCCCAGACTTTGGGACGCAGCGCATCGTCGACCATGGGCGAAAAGAAGCGAATGGCGGTCCGCAGATGGGTCAGCGCGATTCGTATCTGATGCAACGCCTCCGGATCGCCACGACAGGTCCCGTCATGCTGGGCGAGGACGGCGGCGAGGTGACGGCGGGCGATGATCCGAAAGGCGGTGTCGCAGGCCATGCCGGGGCTGAGGCGACCGGGCAGCGTATTGCGGCTCGCTGCCGAGTTTGCGCGGGCGGTCGCCGTCGAGTTTGTGGTGGGTCGCGCTATCCTAGCCCGCGCCAATCAGATTGCCCTATCTGCCCTTAGCGATTGCGTCCCGGCAGCTCTGGAGCGTCTGCGCTGGTGTCCCGGATGCATCGATGGTCGTCCAACCGATGTGGCCGATATTATAGTGCTCTTGCAACGCCGCAACCTCTTGCGTCGCATCGGATGCGTCGCCGCGGCGACCGCCGATGCGGGCCTGCCGGGTCGCCAGATCCGCGACGAGGAAGAGGCCGGTGAGAGGCACGTTACAATCCCGAGCCAGTGTGGCGAAGGCGTCTCGCTCGACATCGCGGGCAAACACGCCATCGACGATCGCGGAATGGCCTTGGGGCAGCACACGCCGGGCATGCTCAGCCAACGTCGCGTAGACCCGCGCTGCGAGCTCGGGCGTGTATGCGGATGGCGGCAGCCGCTCCGTGTCGGCGACACCAAACATCTGCTTGCGAATGACGTCGCTGCGCAGCACGACGGCGCCCGGCTGCGGAGCGACGGTCGGCGCGAGCGCGCGTGCTAAAACTGTCTTGCCGGTGCCGGATAGTCCACCCACCGCGATCAGACGGGGCGCGGGAGGCTGGATCAGCGCCCGGGCAAGGTCGAAATTGCGGCGCGCCTCGTCGAGAATGCCGGCATCGTCGGAATGCGGAGGCTTCAGCCGCGCGAGCGCCACCTGGGCCCGGATCGCGGCGCGAACCGACATGAATAGCGGCAGTGCGCCGAGGGCGTCGAGGTTTTCCAGCGGCGTCGCGGCAAGATACCGGTTCAGAACGGTGTTGGCTGCCAGCGGCTGATCGTGGCGCAGCAGATCCATCAGGGTGAAGGCGAGGTCGTAGAGCACGTCGACAGTCGCCATCTGCGCGTCGAACTCAATGGCGTCGAACAGCACGGGCTGCTGCCCGATCAGCACGATATTCGCAAGATGCAGATCGCCGTGGCAGCGGCGCACAAAACCCTGGCGGCCGCGTTCTTCAAGCAAGGGACGGACGCGCGTGAATGCCGCGTGCGAGACTTGTGCAAGCTGCTCTATCCCCGCGGCCGGGAAATGATTGCCGCTCCGCAGGCCATTGCTGTTGCCGTCGATCAGGGCGGGGATGGAGGACGTCCAGGGCTTGCCGTCAGCGCGCGTCGCCGCAGCATGCGAAGCTGTGATCGCGTCGGCGACGGCCGACGCAAAGTCCGCATCGAACTGTCCGGCCTTCGCCAGATGATCCAGGGTCCGGCTCTCGTCGAAACGTGACATGTCGACGGCATATTCGATCGGCCGGCCGCGGCCGTCGACCTTCACTGATCCGTCCGGCTCTTCTGTAATGGCCACGACGCGATGATAGATCTGCGGCGCATGCGGCCGGTTGATCCTGACCTCCTCCTCACAGGCTGCCTTGCGTTTCTCGAGTGTCGAATAATCGAGAAACGGATATTTGACCGCCCGCTTGATCTTCAGCGCGCGCGTCCCGTCAAGGAAAACTGAAGCCGCGTGCGTGTCGATCCGCTTCACGCCGGGACGTGCAGTCAGTGTCGCGAAGATCCGTTCCTGGGTCGCAGTATTGTCTGTCATCCCTGCCGGCTTATTGCAGATGAGGGCGCCAAGCGGTCCGGTCGCAAACCAGGGTAACGCTTAAGTCGGGACGGCGACCAGTCCTTGACTTCCGTCAAGGCCTGTCGTCGGTTGGCGATGCGGAGCTTTCCCGGCTTGAGGAGGATCAAGCGCCCGGACCAAAGGCGGCCCATTTTGGCCGGCAAGGAGAATCCGATGCCTATCAAGGACGTGTTTCTGCCGCTCTTTGGCGAGCCGCGTGCCCCCACGTTGGCCGCGATCGAGAAGTGCATAGCCGTTGCGGCCGATCTCGGTGCCAGGGTGACCGGGCTCGCGCTCGAGGACGATGGTTTTGTTCGGCCGAAAGTGATGTTTCCTGATGACCCGGAATCCGCCGAACTCAGCGTTGTGCGCGAGGTGGGCGACATGCAGCAGCTCCTGAATGCATTCACCAATGCGGCCTCGCGTGCCGGCATTCGGGCCCAAAGCCGATCGGGGAGGGTCCCGGCGGACCAGATCGCATCGACTCTGGCTGAACATGCGCGCTTCAGTGACCTCACCCTGATCCCAGTGAAGCCGCACGACAGCCGAACCGAAAACATCGTTGAGACCTTCCTGTTCCAATCCGGCCGGCCGCTGCTGCTTTGTCCGGAGCAGCATGTGGAGGCGCTGCGACCGGAATTCGAGAGCGTCGTGATTGCCTGGGACTCTTCGGCCCGCGCCGCGCGTGCGGTCGGCGACGCATTGCCAATCCTGCAAGCCGCTGCTGTGGTGCGCGTGATCACGGCGGCAGATGACAAAGACGACGCGATCACGCAATCCGGCACCAGCCTCGTCGATCATCTCAGGGAACACGGGATCTATGCGTCCTTCGAGACCGTGAAGGAAAGCGGCAGCTCGATCGGCAAGGTGCTGGGGAGCTGGGCACAGTCCCACGCCGTCGACGCCATCGTCATGGGCGCCTACCACCATTCGCGTCTGAATGAGGTCGTTTGGGGCGGCGTGACCAAGACCGTCATCGGCCAGCCACCGTGCTGGGTGATGATGTCGCACTAGGGCGTTTCTCAAGGGCAGGGGGCTCGATAGGCCCTGATGGAGCTGATCATCGACTACGCCAAGTCGGAAAGGCTAAGGACCATCTCGGGCGACGTGCTCAAGGAGAACGTTGTGATGATCGAAATGTGCCGGCAGCTCGGATTCGAGATCAAGCCGGATCCGACGGAGCCTGATATCCGCGACGTCCGGCTGAAGCTCTGAGCACGGGTCGAGGCCCCGGCTGCGGCCTGAATCGTCCGCGGCACGCGGAGGCGCCCGGCCGATTCCCGCCGTTCCGATGTGCCACGAGTTCGGCTGAGACTTGCCGTCTCTGCAACTCTGCATGGTCGGAAATGCATCGACGCACCCTGCGGATGCGCTTTAATGACGCGACCGCGGCATTTTAACGACGTTTGACTAAAACTGTGCCTGTGCTTTCCGGTTGAAAAGCCCGGCAACACTGACTACGCAGGAACTCCAATGCCTCGCAGTCTTAGGAGTCCCGGCGTGCCTCAGGACAAGACCGGCGACCCCCGACAGTCGTCGGGCAACAAACTCTCAGTCCTGCGCAAGCACCCGATCTTCGCAGATCTGGAACCGGACGCGCTTGATCAGCTCTGCCGCTATGCCAAGCACACCACGGTCAAGCGTGGCTCGACCATCGCCGCCAAGGGCGACCCCGGCAACAATCTGTTCGCGGTGATCTCCGGAACAGTAAAGATTTCCTCCTCGTCGCCCGACGGCCGGAACGCCATTCTCAATCTGATCGGTCCCGGAGAAATCTTCGGCGAGATCGCCGTGCTCGATGGTGCACCGCGGTCGGCGGACGCGACCGCCAATACCAATTGCGAACTCTACATCATCGACCGCCGCGACTTTCTGCCGTTCGTGAAGAGTCAGCCGGCGCTCGCGATGAAATTCATCGAACTGCTCTGTGCGCGGCTGCGCTGGACCAGCCAGCAGGTCGAGCAGGTGATCTTGCAGAATCTGCCGGGCCGGTTGGCAAGCGCGCTGCTCGGCCTCACCGAGGAGCGCAAGTTCGACTCGGGCAGCGGCACACTCGCGATTACCCAGCAGGAGATCAGCGAGATGGTGGGGATGACGCGCGAGAGCATCAACAAGCAATTGCGCGCATGGTCCGGACGCAACTGGGTGCGCCTCGAGCATGGCGCCATCGTCGTGCTTGATACCGATGCGCTGCGCGCGCTCGCCGAGAGTGGCCTCGAGGGCGAGTGAGCTTCTCGCGGTGGGGCGCTCTGCCCACGTAGCGCTCCCTCGTGTCTGTATTCGGAAAAATTGAACTTTCTGCCGATTGTCCGCGGGGGCACCGCGTGGTTGATCGATGCAACTCCAGCATCGATCAATGCCGCATTTGGCTTGGACTCAGAATGCCGCCCGCCCTAGGGACGACGCTGGCGATATCGCGCCGGTGCGGTGCGTTCGTACAGGATGAGGCGATCGTCTCGCCCGAACCTCAAGCCGCAATCAATAGCGGTCGAGCACAACACCAGAGGAATGTCCATGGATACGATGAGCATCGCTACCGCGCATCCGGCATTGGCCGGTGACGCGGCCCGATTGCCGGGGAGCCGGCACTTGCCGCGCAGGTCCCCCGTAGGAGCGGGCGCGATGAGCGTCGCACTGTCCCGGGCAGACACTACCAACGAGCCAAATCCCCTCGACTCCGCTACGCAACCCTACGAAGGTGGTGCAGTTGCAGCGCTTGACTTCACACCCGAAGTGGAGCGACCCAAGGCGGCCCGCAGCACGTGCCCAACGACGACATAATCAACTCAGGAGGAAACCCCAGATGAAGACATTAATCGGTATCATCGCAGCCGCTGCATTGGCGGTGTCGGCGCCGCTCGCAACCGCACGCGATTTCCGCTCCGCCGACGTCCATCCGGCCGACTATCCGACCGTCGAAGCCGTCAAGTTCTTGGGCAAGCAGCTTGCGACAGCGAGCGGCGGCAAGCTTGGCGTGAAGGTATTTCCGAACGGAGCTCTGGGCTCCGAGAAGGACACCATCGAGCAGCTCAAGATCGGCGCGCTCGACATGATGCGGATCAACTCATCGCCGCTCAACAATTTCGTGCCTGAGACCGTCGCGCTGTGCCTGCCCTTCGTGTTCCGCGACACCCAGCATATGCGCAACGTTCTCGACGGGCCGATTGGCGACGAGATCCTGGCCGCCATGGAGCCGGCCGGCCTGATCGGCCTCGCCTATTACGACAGCGGCGCCCGTTCGATTTACACCGTCAAGGCACCGATCAAGTCGCTTGCAGACGTCAAGGGCCTGAAGATCCGCGTCCAGCAGTCTGATCTGTGGGTCGGCATGATCGAGAGCCTCGGCGCCAACCCGACGCCGATGCCGTATGGCGAGGTCTACACCGCCCTCAAGACCGGTCTGGTGGACGCCGCCGAGAACAATTGGCCTTCCTACGAGTCCTCGCGCCACTTCGAGGCCGCCAAGTTCTACAACGTCACCGAGCACTCGCTGGCGCCCGAAGTCCTGGTGATGTCGAAGAAGGTCTGGGACACGCTCAGCAAGGAGGATCAGGCGATGATCCGCAAGGCGGCCAAGGAATCGGTGCCCGTCATGCGCAAGCTCTGGGACGAGCGTGAGCAGGCTTCGCGCAAAACCGTCGAGGCAGCCGGCGTTCAGGTCGTCACGATCGCGAACAAGCAGGAGTTCGTCGATGCGATGAAGCCGGTCTACGCCAAGTTCGCCGGTGACGACAAGCTGCAGAGCCTCGTCAAGCGCATTCAGGCCACGAAGTAGCACCACAGCGCATTCGGTCCGGCGTCGCCGCGAGGCGGCAGCGGGCCCTTGCTAGGAGACGATGATGACAGACCCTCACGTTGCAAGCCACGAGCAGGAGGTAGAAGGGCGACCGTCCACCGGCTTGCTGTCGCGGATCAATGCCGTCATCGCCCGGCTCGGCATGTATCTGTCCGTGACCGGCCTGCTCGTCATCGTCACCATCGTGTTCTACCAGGTGTTCGGGCGTTACGTGCTCAATTCCAGCCCGACCTGGACGGAGAATCTCGCACTGGTGCTGATCCTCTACGTCACGCTGATCGGCGCCGCCGTCGGCGTACGCGATGCCGGACATATCGGCATGGACAGCTTGCTGGTGATGCTTCCGGATCATGTACGCGAGAAGATCGAGTTCGTGATCCACGTCCTGGTGGCGATCTTCGGCGTTGCGATGGTCTACAACGGCTGGATCCTCGGCGCGTCGGTCGGAACCGTGAAGATCCCCAATCTCGGCCTTCCCGAGGTCGTACGTTACGTGCCACTGATCGCCTCCGGCGTTCTGATCGTCTCCTTCTCAATCGAGCACATCATTGCTCTCCTGCGTGGCGAAGAGGTCGTCCCCTCATGGAACTGATTATTCTCGGCGCCACCTTCTTCGGCTTCCTTGTCCTCGGCGTACCGGTCGCCTTCGCGATCGGGCTGTCGGCGATTTGCACCATCCTTTACGAAGGCCTGCCGGTCGCCGTCATCTTCCAGCAGATGATGTCGGGGATGAACATCTTCTCGTTCCTGGCCATTCCGTTCTTCGTGTTCAGCGGTGAGCTGATGCTGCATGGCGGCGTCGCCGACAAGATCGTGCAGCTTGCCAAGAATCTTGTCGGCCACATCCGCGGCGGGCTCGGCATGTCGAACGTGGTCGCCTGCACGCTGTTCGGCGGCGTCTCCGGCTCGCCCGTGGCCGACGTATCGGCGATGGGCGCGGTGATGATCCCGATGATGAAAAAGGAAGGGTTCGACACCGACTACGCCGTCAATGTCACCACCCATGCCTCGCTGGTCGGAGCGCTGATGCCGACCAGCCACAACATGATCATCTATGCGCTCGCCGCCGGCGGCAAGGTCTCGATCGGCGCACTGATCGCCGCCGGCCTCCTGCCGGCGATGGTGCTGATGGTGTGCATGCTGGCCGCCGCCTACGCGGTGGCGGTGAAGCGCGGCTATCCGGCCGGCAAGTTCCCGGGCTGGGCCGAGGTGTTTCGCTCGTTCACAGCCGCGCTGCCCGGCCTTCTGATCGTCGGCATCATTCTGTCCGGCATCCTGTCCGGTGTCTTCACGGCAACTGAGTCCGCTGCCGTCGCGGTTACCTATACGATCCTGCTGACGTTCTTCATCTACCGCACCATGACCTTGTCGAACTTCCTGCGCGCCGCAGCGAAGGCGGTGAAGACGACGGGCGTGGTGTTGCTGCTGATCGGCGTCTCCACCATGTTCCAGTATCTGATGGGCCTCTATGAGGTCGCCGACTTCGCTGGCGACCTCATGAGCAAGGTCTCGACGCAGCCCTGGATGATCTTCCTGCTCATCAACGTCATCCTGTTCTTGCTCGGCACGTTCATGGACATGGCGGCGACCATCCTGATCTGCACCCCGATCTTCCTGCCGATCGCGATGAAGGCGGGCATGGATCCGGTGCAGTTCGGCATGCTGATGCTGATCAACTGCGCCCTCGGGCTGAACACCCCGCCGGTCGGCACGACGCAGTTTGTGGGTTGCGCCATTGGCGGCATCTCGGTCGGCGCGGTGATGCGCACCATCATGCCGTTCTACGCGGCCCTGATCGCGGCGCTGATGTTCGTGACCTATGTCCCGGCCTTCTCGCTGTGGCTGCCCCGTCTGCTGATGGGATATAAGGGATAGCAGTCGTGCGTTCGCCGGCATTGGCCGGCGAACCGCGCTTGCGATAGTTTGCGTCACAGCAACGGGGAGAATCTGTCCGTGACTGACTATCGCAAGCTCTTCGATCTCACCGGCAAGACGGCCGTGGTGCTCGGCGCCGCATCGGGCATCGGCAAATCGTCGGCCGAGGCGCTGGCCGGGCTTGGCGCCCGCGTCGTCTGCGCCGATCGCGCGCTTGACGCGGCAGAGGCGACGGCCGCGGGCATTCGCGACAAAGGCGGTTGGGCCGAAGCGGCCGCATGCGATGCCGCGAGCGCTGCCGACGTCAACGCGCTCGCCAAAACCGTGATGCAGAAGTTTTCGCGGCTCGACATCGCCGTGACCACGCCCGGGCTCAACATCCGCAAGACCATCCTCGACTACACCGAGGAGGATCTCGACCGCGTCCTGAACCTCAACGTCAAGGGAACGGTCTGGTTCTTCCAGGCCTTTGGCCGCATCATGGTCGAGCAAAAGGGCGGCAGCATCATCGCCTGCTCCTCGGTGCGTGCGGTGACCATTGAGCCGGGCCTCGGCGTCTATGGATCGACCAAGGCCGCGATTGGTCTGCTGGTGAAGGGCTTTGCCTCCGAGGTCGGCCTCTCCGGCGTTCGCGTTAACGCGATCGCGCCGAGCATCGCCGAGACCGCGCTGACCAGCCCGTTCAAGCAGCGTCCCGACATCTACAATCTCTACGCCGGCCACACCGTGTTCAACCGCTGGAGCAGCGCCGACGAGGTCGCGACGGCGGTGGCCTATCTCGCCTCGGACGCCGCGAGCTATGTCAGCGGCAGCACGCTGTTCGTCGATGGCGGCTGGACCGGAGTCGACGGTCCGCCGACCGGCCTTACCCAGCTGCACACATAAGGTTCGCATCTAGCCGGCAAAGCCCACGCGCCGGCGCAGGTCCCTGTGATCTGCGCCAGTCAGCAGTGCGATCAGCGCGGCGGCTTCGTTCGGATGCGCCGCTTGCGTGGTCACGCCGGCGGTATACATCGTCACCAGCTCGCAGCCCGGCGGCAGCGAACCCGATAGTGCGATGCCGTCGGTTGCGATGATCTCGGTCGCCTGCGTGCATCCGATCGGCCGCGTCGCGGTGGACGCCGCCAGCTCGCGCATCGCTGTTGCGCCGTTCGGAAAGATCTTCAGCCGCGACGTGACCTCATAGGCGATGCCGAGCTGATCCAGCACTTTTGCGACGTGCTGGCCCGCGGTCGAGGCCTTGGTGTCGGGAACGTAGATGGCGTCCGCGGAGCGCAGGACCTCGCGCAGATCGGCCTCCGTGTTCACGGTTACCCTGGGATCGCGGCTGCGGACCGCCAGCGCGGTCTCGACCCGGCCGACATCGGCTATCGAGGAGGCGACGACAAGCTTCTCCGCGGCAAGTTTTGCCAGCAGAGCCTGCGTCAGGATCACGAGATCCGCCGGCGTGGCCGCGCGCAGCTTGTCCGCCATCACACCGACCGCGCCGAATTCGCCGTCGATACCGAAGCCGGTCTGCGACTTGAAGGCCTCGTTAAGGCCGCGCACCAGGCCTTGCGCCGCGCCGCCGCTCAAAATGTTCACTGTGGTCACGATGCAAGCTCCATGGCTGCGATGATTTTGTCGCGTGTGATCGGCAGGTCGCGTATGCGCACGCCAAGGCAATCATGGACCGCATTCGCGATGGCCGCCGTCACAGGGCCGTGCGCGGCCTCGCCGGCCCCGACCGGCTCGATCTCCGGCCGCTGGATGATCTCCACATCGACCATTGGCACCTCGCTGAATGTCAGGATCGGATAGTCCGTCCACGAGGTCGATGTGATGCGCAACGGATCGAAGCGGACGCGCTCCTTCAGCACCCAGCTCGTCGCCTGGATCGCGCCGCCCTCGATCTGGTTGATGACGCCGTCCGGATTGATGGCTTCGCCGACATCGACCGCAAGCGTCAGCCGTCTCACGCGGATCTCGTCGGTGCCTTCGATCTCGGCGATCCCCGCGCAATAGGCGCCGGTGTTCTTGTAGCGGGCAAAGCCGACGCCGTAGCCGATGTCGGATCGCCGCTCGGGCTTCCAGGCCGCGCGTCGCGCCGCTGCGCGGATGACCTCGCGTGCCCTCTCGTCGCGGAGATGCCGCAGGCGAAACGCGATCGGGTCTTCGCCGCGCAAGGCGGCGATCTCGTCGAGCAGAGATTCGATCGCGAACACATTGCCCTGCGCGCCGAGGCTTCGCAGCGCCGAGGTGCGCACCGGCATGGTCAGGAGGCGATGGCTCGTGATCGTCCAGGCCGGGAAGTCGTAGAGCGGAACGGAATTGCGGTCTCCTCCGCCGCCATTGGCCGCGGGCGGATTCGTCGAGATCATGCGCGGAAAGGGATTGGCGATCTCGCTTGCCGCCAGCAGCGCTGGCTGCGCCGCACGCCCGGGCCGCGCCGCGTGACCGTTGCTCCAGATCGCGTGGCGCCAGCCAATGATCTCGTTATCCGCGTCGAGATCGGCCTCGATCTCGATGGCCATCGCGGCACCAAACGGCGCGTGTGACATCTCGTCATGGCGAGACCATTGCACCCGCACTGGTCGGCCGCTGGCGGTCTTGGCGAGCAGCACGGCATCGAGCGCGACATCGTCAGCCGCATTGTGCCCGTAGCAGCCAGCGCCCTCCATATGCTCAACGACGATGTTCTCAGTCGGCAGCTTGAGCACGATCGCGAGATCGGCGCGGAGCAGATAGACGCCCTGGCTGTGCGTCCAGACATGGACCCGGTTGCCATCCCATCGCGCCATCGCGCAGGACGGCGCGATCGAGCCATGCGCGATATAGGGCCGCGTGTATTGCCGGCGGAGCGTGCGTGTAGCTTGCTCTGTCGCGGCGGCTGCCCGGGTGTCGATGACCGTGGTCTCGACTGGCTGGCTTCTCAGGAAGCCAGCCAGATCGTCTTCGTCAGGAAGCGGCTCGCCGGCCGACCAGGTCGCATCCTTGCGTAGGGCCTTCAGCGCGACTTCCGCCGCGACCTCACTGTCGGCCACGACGCCTGCAAAACTGCCGTCGCGGACGATGCCGATGAGCCCGGAAACGCCGCGTACGGCCGCTTCATCGAGCGCGATCAGCCGCGCACCCGAGACGTCCGGCCGCAGCACGCGTCCATGCACCAGCCCCGGCAACGCGGAGTCATGGATGAACCGCGGCCGCGCGAACACTTTGTCGGGAATGTCGACGCGCTGGATCGCATGCCCGGCGACCGCGCGCTTGGCGGCAGTCTTCGCCGAAGCGCCTGCGGTCGCATCGCGATCCAGCGAGACGTCGCCAGCGAGCTCCCAGTAGCTGGTCCTGATATTGCCGGGACCTGAGATCGTGCCGTCCTCGACACCGAGCAGCGCCGCATCGACGCCAAGACGTTCGGATGCTGCCGCGAGGAAGCGCTGGCGCACCTCAGAGCAGACGTGGCGCAGTGCGCGGCCGGACTGCTGGATCGACAGGCTGCCGGAAGTGACACCCTCATTCGGGCTCGCAGCCGTCGAGGCGCGGATCATGTCGATGCGGCCGATCTCGACGTCGAGCTCGTCCGCCGCGATCTGCGCCAGCGCCGTGATGATACCCTGGCCGATCTCGACCTTGCCGGGCGAGATCGCCACGCGGCCTTCGCCGGTGAACTTCACCCACGACGACAGTCTTGGATTGGCTGCGAGGCTAATCGGCAGTTTCGGGGCAGGGGGCGGCACCGTCATGACGTCGCCATCTCCGATGCCGCCCGGAGCACGGCGCGGACCATGCGGTTGTGCGATCCACAGCGGCACAGATTGCGGTCGAGCGCCGCCCTGACCTCGGCTTCCGATGGCGATGGAATGCGCTTGAGCAGCGCTGCCGCGCTGATCAGGATCCCGGAGACGCAATAGCCGCATTGCATCGCCTGTTCGGCGATGAAGGCGCGTTGCAGCGGATGCGGTTGTTCGGCCGTGCCGAGGCCCTCCAGTGTGACGATTTGCCTGTCCGCCACCGACCACATCGGCATGTCGCAGGACGCCATCGCGCGGTTGTCGACCATCACGTAACAGGCGCCGCATTCACCGGCCCCGCAGCCGAAATGGGGACTGGTGGTGCCGAGCTGGCCACGCAGCACGTCGAGCAGCGTTTGATCGGGATCGGCATCCACCGCCACCGTCGCGCCGTTGAGCTGGAATCGAATAGTGGGCATGATCGGCGGCCTCAGGATTTGTCGAACTTCTTGACGATTTCGGCCCATTTCGCGATGTCGCCCTGGAGGAACTTGTCGAACTCCTCCGGCGTCATCGACATGGGCACGGCACCCTGCTCGGTCCAGAGTTTTACGATATCGGGCCGCTTCACCATCGCGTTCACGGCCGAATTGAGCTTGTCGATGACAAGTTTTGGCGTGCCCACTGGCGCCATCAGGCCGAGCCAGATCGTCGCCTCGTAGCCGGGAACGCCGGCCTCGCCGGCAGTCGGCACATTGGGCAGCACCGCGGACCGCTGCTGGCCGGTGGTCGCGAGGGCGCGGACCTGGTTTTCTCCGATGTTCGGCGCCATCGCCGGCACCGCGTCGATCATCATCTGCACCTGGCCGCCGATCACGCCGCTGCGCGCCTCGCCGCTGTTGCGGTAGGGGACGTGGACGATTTCGATGCCGGCCATCGCTTTGAACAGCTCGCCGGCCATGTGATAGGGCGTGCCCTGGCCGGAAGAGGCGTAGTTCAATTTGCCCGGCTGCGCCTTGGCGAGCGCGATGAACTCCTGCAGCGTCTTCGCCGGAACTTGCGGGTTCACCACGATCACGAGATCGGAATAGTTCACGGGCGCAATCGGTGCGAGGTCACGCATCAGATCGTATTTGCGCTGCTCCGGCGTCAGCAGCGATTCATTTGCGGTCTGGGTGTTGGACATCATCAGCAGGGTGTAGCCGTCGGCCGCCGACTTCGCCGCCTCGATCGTGCCGATGACGCCGCCCGCGCCGGTACGGTTCTCGACCACGAAGGGCTGGCCAAAGCGCTCCTGGAGCGCGTTGCTGATCAGCCGCGCCGCGACGTCGGCCGGCCCGCCGGCGCCGAAGGGCACGACGATGCGGACCCCGTGCGCGGGATAGCCTTGCGACAGGGACGGAGTTGCGGAGCATGCGGTGAGCAGGCCGGCGGCGAGCGCCAGCATCAATTGTCGAGCCGTCACGCCCACCTCCCTGAACTCGTTTTTGTTGGCCGGCACTGTAGCGACAGGGCGCGCGGGCTGTCGACGCCTCATAAAGTCGATTTCGGCCGGAATATCGGACCGTTTTCGGTGTGGCGGCGGGGCCTTTCGCGGTCGCGGGAGGAACAGGGCACGCGCATGGCTTGAGCATTTTGCATGGGCGTTGCCGGATAATTGCCCTCGGCTGCCCGATATTTTGGTGTTACGAAATTGGTCATGAACCAGCACGCCAAGATCGAGATCCGTCACTCCACTTGTCCGCACGATTGCCCGTCGGCCTGTGCGCTCGATATCGAGGTGGTCGAGGGTCGCAGCATCGGCCGCGTCCGCGGTTCAAAAAAGCAGACCTACACGGCCGGCGTCGTCTGCGCCAAGGTCGCACGCTACGCCGAGCGCATCCATCACCCGGAGCGGGTGATGTTTCCGATGCGCCGGACGGGTGCGAAAGGCTCCGGCCAGTTTGCGCGGATTTCCTGGGACGAGGCGCTCGACGAGATCGCCGATCGCTTCAACCGGGCAGAGCGCGAGTTCGGCGCGGAGTCGATCTGGCCGTATTACTACGCCGGCACGATGGGGCTGGTGATGCGCGACGGCCTCAACCGTCTCACGCATGTGAAAAAATATTCGCGCTTCTACCAGACCATCTGCGCCAATGTCGGGCGCATCGGCTTTGCGATCGGCACCGGCAAGATCGCGGGCGTCGATCCGCGCGAGATGGCGCTGTCCGATCTCGTGGTGATCTGGGGCACCAATCCGGTCAACACGCAGGTCAACGTGATGACGCACGCTGCGCGTGCGCGGAAGGAGCGCGGCGCCAAAATCGCTGCTGTCGACGTCTACAATAACGAGACCATGAAGCAGGCTGATATCAAGATCCTGCTGCGGCCCGGCACCGATGGCGCGTTCGCCTGCGGCGTGATGCATGTTCTCTTCCGCGACGGTTATGCCGATCGCGCCTACATGGACAAGTACACCGACTGCCCTGCCGAGCTCGAGGCGCATCTGAAGTCGCGCACGCCGGAATGGGCTTCCGCGATCTCTGGCGTGCCGGCGGCGGAGATCGAGGCCTTCGCCAAGGCTGTCGGCGAGACCAAACGGACCTTCTTCCGTCTCGGCTACGGCTTCACCCGTTCGCGCAACGGCGCGACGCAGATGCATGCGGCGAACTGCATTCCCGCGGTGACCGGCGCCTGGCAGTACGAGGGCGGCGGCGCCTTCTTCAACAATTACGCGCTGTGGCACTTCAACGAAGCCGTCATCGAAGGCCATGACGCGATCGACAAGGCCACCCGCGCGCTCGACCAGTCGCAGATCGGCCGCATCCTTACCGGCGATGCCGAGGCCCTGCTCGGCAAGGGCCCGGTCAAGGCGATGCTGATCCAGAACACCAATCCGATGACAGTGGCTCCGGAGCAGGCGCTGGTACGGCAGGGCTTTGCGCGCGAGGATCTGTTCGTCGCAGTGCACGAGCAGTTCATGACCGAGACGGCGCAAATGGCCGACATCGTGCTGCCGGCGACCATGTTCATGGAGCATGACGATCTCTATTACGGCGGCGGCCATCAGCATATCTCGGTCGGTCCCAAGCTGATCGACCCGCCCGGCGAATGCCGCTCCAACCACCAGGTGATGCAGGCGCTGGCGCCGCGGCTCGGCGCGAAGCATCGCGGCTTCGAGATGACGCCGCGCGAATTGATCGACACGACGCTGAAGCTCAGCGACCACGGCGACATCGCCGGCCTCGAAGCCGACATCTGGCGCGATCTGCAGCCGGACTTCCGTACCTCGCATTATCTCGATGGCTTTGCTCATCCCGACAAAAAATTCCATTTCAGGGCCGACTGGGCGCATCCGCCGTTCGGCCAGACCATGGGCGATTTCGACAAGATGCCGTCGCTGCCGGACCATTGGGCCGTGATCGAGCACACCGACCAGGCCCATCCGTTCCGGCTTGCAACCAGCCCGTCGCGCAGCTTCCTCAACACCACCTTCAACGAGACCCCGTCCTCGCAGGCGCGCGAGGGCAGGGCGAGCGTGATGATCCATCCGCTGGATGCGGCTGCGCTCGACATCGCCGACGGCGATGCGGTGACGCTCGGCAACCCCCGCGGCGAGACCACGCTGATTGCCGTGCTGTTCGAGGGCGTGCGGCGCGGCGTGCTGATTGCGGAATCCGTGCATCCGAACAAGAATCATATCGGTGGCCGCGGCATCAACATGCTGACCGGTGCGGACACGATTGCCCCGATCGGCGGCGCAGCGTTTCACGACAACAAGGTCTGGATCAGGAAAGCGGCCGCGGCCTGAGCTGCGCTCGCGCTTTGATCGCGTGCAGATTTGCGTCGAGGCGCTAAAGCGGCGCCGCATGGCAGTTTGCCCTTGCACCTCACGCCGAGGCTGCCGCAAATGGCTGCAAAACGGGAGCAAGGATATAGCGTCATGACCGACACCGCAGGCGTCATCACCGAGAAGCGCGGGCAGGCGTTCTGGATCACCATCAACCGGCCGGAAAAGCGCAACGCGCTGAACGGCGACGTCATTGCCGGCATCACACGTGGCTATCGCGACGCGCATGACGACAAGGACGTCCGCGTCATCGTGTTGACCGGTGCGGGCGACAAGGCGTTCTGCGCCGGCGCCGATTTGCAGAATTCCGGTGCGGCTTTCGCGATGGATCATTCCAGGCCGAACGTCGATTATGCCGATCTGCTGCGGCTGTCGCAGAACGCCACCAAACCCGCGATCGCGCGCGTCGGCGGCGTCTGCATGGCCGGAGGTATGGGGCTTCTTTGCATGACCGACATGGCGGTCGCGGCGGATCATGTCATCTTCGGCCTGCCGGAGGTGAAGGTCGGCGTGTTTCCGATGCAGGTGCTGAGCCTGTTGCAGGAGATCGCACCGCGACGCCTCGTCAACGAATGGGCGCTCACCGGCGAGCCGTTCGATGCGAAGGCCGCAAAGGATGCGGGCCTGCTCAACTACGTCGTGCCCACGGCCGAGCTTGATGCCAAGGTCGACTGGCTGATCGGCCGCATCGCCGACAAATCCCCGACCGCGATCCGCCGCGGCAAATACGCGATGCGCGCCATCGCCTCGATGTCGTTCGACGAGAGCATAGCCTACACCGAAAGCCAGATCGCACTGCTCGCGATGACCGAGGACGGCAAGGAGGGGCTGAAAGCATTCGGCGAGAAGAGGAAGCCGGTCTGGACGGGACGGTAGGCGTAAATGTTCGGGAGTTTGGAATATCAGAAAGCCAAGAAAAATACCTCAATTTGTTGGTGCCGCGAGCTGATCTTCTGAAGAAGCGGTTCTAGAGCGCTGGAGCCGGCGCTTTTGAGAGGCAGCGATTAGCTGCTTCTGTGTACGCTTTGCATACGTTGGCAATTGATGTCTGGAGCGATGACGGCCGGCGGTCCGTAACTCAGCGTCCGTGAGGTCGCTGTCAGCACCTTCCGTGAACCCGCCGTGGCGAAATGATGTAAATGAAAGCTCGTTTCGGAGTCCGGCTGTGACGATAATTTTCTTTACGACCGATCGGAGGTAGCGCAGATCTTTGCGGGGAGTAATCCATGGAAGTGCAATGCATGATCTTCGATGAGGATGGTCACGTCGAAAGGCCAATCCGGAAACGAATCTCTCTTTGATCGAATCGAGTTCCGCCATCAACTCGGGGAAAAGAGGCGCGCCCGTTTCGTCGAAGAGAGGCCACCAAGCTTCTTCTCCATTCTTCGGGTGTACAATCCTCACGCTGTCTGGTCGCTCCTCTGGCCGATAGTGTGCTATCTCGAAGGCTCCGAACACATGTTCCTCGCGCTGTAGCCACTCCCAGCTCAGCAAAGCGGCTGTGCCAATTGAGTAAAATCCAAGTTTCTTGGCAGCTAGTCTGAACGCGACAAGCTCGTCCCAGCTCGCCGTGGGCGTCTCTCGCACAGGTCGACCAGGAGCGCGGGACTTTAGTCCCATTCGCGAGAACGGGTTGATTGCCGGTACTTTTGTTTCTTGAGCGCGCTGGCCGACAAACCAGGCGCGCCTGCAAGCGGTCATCGCTGCATTCGCGAAGCGTCGACGTTCGCGCTTGACGGTGCGACCATCCGGCTCCTTGTGTTCCACGACGAGTAATTTCGCATAAACGGCGTCAACGAATCCTTTGTTGAAGGCAGAAAGCTGTTTTGAGCCCGCTCGACTGGCATCCTTCAGCTCATGATTGGCAAAAAGTGCCAAGCCTTGGTCGTAGAGGCGCTGCGTTTTATGGTCGATCTCGTTCCATTTCTGGTGTGTTTTGAAAACGAATATGAGCCAATCGAATGTGCCAGGTGCGGTCGAAACCGGAGCCATGTCGGTTAGACCTGCGGAACGCCAGCTGTCAAAGGCGGGTAACAGGACATTCGTGACTCGGTCTACCGCCGCCGCAAGATCCTCCCCCAGCGCTTCGGATTCGACGGTGCAGCCTTGTTTGCGAGCCCAAGTGGGTGGCTCAAAAAAATATGCCCAGCCACCACGCTTCAACGCCTTTTGCCGACAGTAACGCGGGAGTGTAGACGAGGTGTGGAGTGTTTTCATACAAGAGAAGCCAAATCCTGTCCGTCTGACCTGATTGAGTTCGCGGCCCTGTATGGTGCGGTCGAGTCATCGATGGTTGCCTTCGACCAAACTGGCTGTCGAGTGCGACCAGTTCCACGATAGCCCGTTGGCGGAGGAGCCTCGCCGCGGGCCACCGCGCGTGCAAGTTCACCGGTGTCGCGATAATCCAGGTACGCGGCGACCATGTCGGCCCGCATGACTGCTGGCCATGTGCCGATCGGCGGGTAACGAGCAGGAAGCGCAATGCGGGATGCCATTAACGTCAATCCGCGGCCGCAATAGGCCGTCGCTCCAAGTGTTCCATCTAGCTTGATGGTAGGGGTTTCAGTGGATATATCGCCCGTGGACACAACGCTTCAGGGTTCCCATTTTCGATATCCGTACCTCGTGGTCTCTGCGCGTCCCGTGCTTGGTTCACCAGCTCTCTGACGTTGAGGTCGGAACCCTGGAAGAGACAAGGGGTAGCAATGACTGGTATGGAAATCGGCTGGCGTGGAGAGCAATTGGGATGGTGTACGCGCGTGACCGGATCAGACGCGATGAACATTTGGAAGGCTTAGCTTGAGAGCTGCCTCGAAAAAGAAGCAGCCGAAATCTTACTTCAGATAGTTCGAGAATGTGGCCATCCTATTTCGGCAGGCTTGTGGTTGCCCGCTGATCGAGAGGCATGTGATTCCCGTTAGTTGCCAGCACTCGTTCCGACAATCTGCCGCTCAACCCTGCGCGGAGGCAAGCTTTGAAAGTTCAATTGTCGGAATGACAAACTTGTTTTGAATCGGACCAGAAGGGGAGCCTTGGGGCACGAATTGCTAGCCTGCGACCAGTTGCGGCAAATAGATTTGCGCGAGCGGAAACCAAGCGCCTCGACTGGTGAACTCTCCTTGCGCGCGTGCGGCTGTCGCCGCACCGGGCTCTCGTGGACCGAGCCGCTTTGCGTCTCGGCCATCCGGCTTCGATCCCTCGCGCAAGCGGATGCGGAGCTCCTCGCCGGGGGCACTCGGAAAAGGGGCTCGCCTACGGCGACCGCTATCACTGCCCCGTTCCCGGGTGCCGCTATTAAACCGGTCTCGTCGCTGCACTCGGACCCGCGTGCCCCTTCGGGTCGCTATGCTCACGCTCTCCGGGTGCCATTTCCGTTGGGCGATGCGCCCCTGGCGCACGCCTGGTCGGGCCTGCGGCCCTAGGTAGCTCAACGCAATTCCCGTGAACACCCGATGCAAGGCGGATTGCGTCGCAGATTTCGCATTCTCTCAGGTAGAGGCGAGAGTCAGAGTGTCGCGCGGATTTGCCGTGACGGGTTATGGGCTGCGAGAGAGGCTCGCGGCGCCCGTCGCGGAGATCCGCGATGTCCAGACAATATTCTCGGGCGCACACCGGTGAGGACCGGGCGAACCTTTATGACGAAATCACCAGCAAGATCATCGCCGAACTGGAGGCTGGCCGAGTGCCGTGGGTCCAGCCATGGGGCAGCGTGGCGGCGAAGGCGCCTTTGGCCATGCCGAAAAGCGCCGCGTCCGGCCGTCAGTATAGCGGCATCAATGTTCTGATTCTCTGGGGAGCAGCCACTGAGCGCGCATTCACTGGTCAGAGCTGGCTTACCTTCCGTCAGGCCCTGTCGCTCGGTGGGCACGTCCGCAAGGGTGAGCGCGGCACGACCGTCGTCTATGCCGACCGCTTTGTGCCAGTCGACGAAAAGCGCCGCGCGAGCGAGAACGGTGAGGAAGCGCAGGCCATTCCGTTCCTCAAGCGCTTCACTGTCTTTAACAGCGATCAATGCGACGGCCTGCCTCCCGAGATCGCAACAACGGCGCCGCCTCCGCCGCCCGGTCTGATCGAACCGCAGGTCGAATACCTGATCAAGGCGACCGGCATCGACTTCCGCATCCGCGGCAACCGCGCCTTCTATGCGCCGACGGAAGATTATGTGCAGGTGCCGCCACCGCAAGTCTATTTCGAGCCGATCAATTGGCATCGAACGGCCTTGCATGAATTGGCGCATGCCAGCGGCCACCCATCGCGTCTCAACCGCGACCTGTCGGGCAGCTATGGAACCAAGAAGTACGCCTTTGAGGAGTTGGTTGCGGAAATCGCCTCTGCGTTCGGTTGCGCCTCGCTCGGTATCGTCCCCACGGTGCGGCACGCCGACTATATCGGCTCGTGGCTTGAAGTCTTGCGCGAGGACAATCGTGCAATCATCCGGGCCGCTTCCCAGGCCAGCAAGGCCGCGGACTACCTGCTTGGCTTTCTCCCAGGAGCTGCTGCCGATATGCCGGAGGACCAGCAGGCGGCGTGAGGCTCTGCTCGGTGGCCGCAGGATGAGAGTGAGAGGGCGGGGTCGTTTTCCGCGACGGGTTGGAGGCCGAGAGAGAGGCTCTCGGCTGCCCGTCGTGGAGAATCGATATGACGAAGGCTGTCCAAAAGATCACGCTGTCCCCCTCACGAGACATTCCGTTCAACAAACTGGTCCTCAGCCAGTCCAACGTCCGGCATGTGAAGGCGGGCGTTTCCATCGAGCAACTCGCCGAAAGCATCGCGCAGCGTACGCTCCTGCAAAGTCTCAATGTGCGGGCGGTCGTGGACGCCGAAGGCAATGAGACCGGCATGTTCGAGGTGCCGGCCGGCGGTCGGCGTTATCGGGCGCTGGAACTTCTGGTGAAGCAGAAGCGTATGGCAAAGACGCAACTCGTTCCTTGTGTCGTGCGCGAGGGGGGCATCGCTGAAGACGACTCGCTTGCAGAAAATGACGAGCGAGTAGGGCTTCATCCGCTCGATCAGTTCCGAGCCTTCCAGACCTTGAGTGGCGCCGGTATGTCCGACGAGGATATCGCGGCCCGTCACTTCGTGACACCCGCCGTCGTGAAGCAACGACTTCGGCTGGCGTCCGTGTCGCCAAAGCTTCACGACGTCTATGCCGAAGACGGCATGACTCTCGAGCAGCTCATGGCCTTCTCTGTTACCGCCGACCACGCCAGGCAGGAGCAGGTCTGGCAGAGCGTCAGCCGATCCGGCTATGATGAGCCATATCAGATCCGGCGAATGCTGACCGAAAATACCGTGCGCGCGTCCGATCGCCGCGTTCAGTTCGTTGGACTGGATTCTTACGAGCAGGCTGGCGGCGGTGTTTTGCGGGATCTGTTCGAGCACGATGATGGCGGCTGGCTCCAGGACGTCGCCTTGCTCGACCGTCTCGCGACGGAAAAGCTCAAGGCCGAAGGCGAGACGATTGCAGCCGAAGGCTGGAAGTGGATTTCGGTGGCCGTCGCATTCCCCTACGGCCACACGGATGGCCTGCGCGAAATCGAGGGCAAACCTGTCGATGTTTCCCCGGAGGATCAGGCCACCATCGACGCCCTCAACGCGGAGCAAGCCAGGCTTGAATTCGACTACCAGGATGCCGACGAGTTGCCCGATGAGGTCGATCAGCGTCTCGGCGAAATCGAGGTGGCACTCGCTGCGTTCGAACACCGGCCGATGATTTACGATCCGGCCGAGATCGCCCGCGCTGGCGTCTTCGTCAGCATTGATTCCGAAGGGCGCCTCTCGGTCGATCGGGGTTACGTCAGGCCCGAGGATGATGCCCCGGCAGACGATCCTGAAGTCCGGCAGTCCGCCGACACACAATCGGTCGAGGGGAAGGCGGCTGGCCCTTCCGTCCAGCGCGCGGTCATCGCGATGGCTGGCGGCGCTGCTGATACGGAAGAAGATGATGTGGACGCGACCAAACCTCTGCCGGATCGGCTGATCACCGAGTTGACAGCGCATCGCACGCTGGCATTGCGGGATGCGCTGGCAGAAAATCCCGCCATTGCGTTCCAGGCGGTGCTGCACAATTTCGTGCTGACGGCCTTTTACCGGTTCGCATCGTCCGGAAGCTGCCTTGAGATCGGGCTTCGCACGCCGACTTTTCCGGCTCAAGCGCCTGGCTTGAGGGAAAGTGCGTCCGCGAAGGCCGTTGAGGCGCGGCATGAATCCTGGAAGGCACGGTTGCCGAATAGCGAGAACGATCTCTGGGATGCGCTCACGGCCCTCGACGGCGCCGCACAGGCATCCCTGTTCGCGCACTGTGCCTCATTTGCGGTCAACGCCGTCTTTGAGCCGGCCAACCGTTACAATCAGGGCCGTGTCTCCGCCCACGGCGTCCGCACCCGACTCGATCACGCCGACGTCCTGGCACGCGCCGTCGACCTCGACATGGTTCGAGCGGGCTGGAGGCCTTCCGTCGACAACTATCTCGGCCGCGTCACCAAGCCTCGCATCCTGGAGGCAGTGCGGGAAGCAAGAGGCGAATCTTCCGCGCAACTGATCGACCACCTGAAAAAGGCCGACATGGCCAAGGAGGCCGAGCGTCTTCTCGATGGTTCGGGCTGGTTGCCGGAGCCGCTGCGTCTCGTCGATCCCAATGCGGCGTCAGTGGAGCAGGAGAGTGAAGCGGTCCCGCTGCCCGAATTCCTCGGCGAGGACGAAGATCAGGAGAACGCGAGCGACGATGATCCGCAACAGCTCGATGCGGCTGAGTGACATCTAGAACGGGATGGCTGTGGCCGTCCAGCAATTGCTTGGGGACCGGTGTGCCGCGCCGGTCCCCATTTTTATGGGCGAGGACTGAGAGGGAGAGCCGGGCCGGCAAGGGTTTGAGCCGTCGGGTCTTAAGGAGAGCGCCGGATGGTTCGACCCGTTTCCTGCTCTCCGAAAGAAATCCTGCCATGACCGAATCTCTCGCCGGCGGCGCTGCCGCCGCGCCGCTCTCTATGCGCGCCACTGCAACTCTCATCTCCGCCGCCGTCAGAGCCGCGCGACAGCTCGTGATTGATCTCGAGCGCGGCCGTCGCATCAATGCCGCTGTGCTGCGTAGCGCCATGGAAGCTGCCTTCGGCGCTTCCGACGCCTCTGGCGCCTGGAACTGGAAGACCGCCTATGACGTCTGCGAGGCGGCGACCGTCCTGTTCCTTCGCAAGTTCGGCCCGGCTATTCGGACTAAGGCTGGCTCAACGGCAGCGATGCTGCCGATGCTCGCGAAAATCGCGAACTGTCTGCCGACCCACACGCGGCGCTCCGAGGACAGCCAGGCCCTTCAACAATTCTCGACGCCGATCCCGCTGGGGCTCGCCGCATGCGCCGCGGCCGGCATCACGCCGTCCGACCGGGTGCTGGAGCCCTCTGCGGGGACCGGCTTGCTCGCCATCTTTGCCGAGCTCGCCGGCGGCGCCTTGGTATTGAACGAGCTGGCCGAGACCCGTGCGGCGCTGCTCGACCAGCTTTTTCCCAACGTTAAGGTCACGCGGTTCGACGCCGCCCAGATCGATGATCACCTCGATGCCGGTGTCGTCCCGAGCGTCGTCTTGATGAACCCGCCGTTCTCGGCATTGGTGAATGTCGATCGACGTATGGCGGACGCGGCTTTTCGGCACGTCACTTCGGCCTTGGCTCGTCTTTGCGACGGTGGGCGTCTGGTCGCCATTACCGGCGCGAGCCTTGCGCCGGATAACCCGGCATGGCGAGATGCTTTCGTTCGCCTCCAGCAATGCGGGCGGGTGGTGTTTGCTGCCGCCATCGATGGCACGGTCTATGCGAAACACGGAACGCAGACCGACACACGACTGCTCGTAATCGACAAGCAGCCGGCCGCAGATCCGAAGGTCTTTCCCGCTTCACCGGGCATGGCAAGCGATGTCGCCACATTGCTCGACTGGGTGATCCAGCATGTGCCGCCGAGGCTGCCGGTCGCCACCCCTGTCGCGGTCGACGTCATCAGACGCCCCGCGACGTCTCGGCCGGCCGGCGGCTTGGCACCCAGCTCATCGTCCACTTCGGGAGACAGCGCGCCAGAGGGCGTCGAGCTCATCTACGAGACGGTGGAGTGGACACCTCCGGAAGGCGCTCGACTGACTGACGCACTTTATGAGGAATACGGATTGCAGGCGATCCGTATTCCGGATGCGCATGCGCATCCGACCAAACTCGTGCAGTCCACCGCGATGGCCTCGGTCGCGCCGCCGAAGCCGTCTTATCGGCCACATCTGCCAGCCAATGTCGTGGCGGATGGCATCCTGTCCGACGCGCAGCTTGAGAGCGTCATCTATGCCGGCGAGGCGCATTCCGAGTTTCTTGCGGGCTCCTGGACGGTGGATGCGACCTTTGATGTTGTGGCGGCCGCACGCGACGATGCGGAAAATGACGTGCGTTTTCGCCGCGGCTGGTTTTTGGGCGACGGCACCGGTGCAGGCAAGGGACGGCAGGTCGCCGGCATCCTTGTCGACAATTGGCTCAAGGGCCGCCGCCGCGCGGTCTGGATCAGCAAGTCCGACAAGCTGATCGAAGACGCGCAGCGCGATTGGTCCGCGCTCGGCATGGAGCGGCTGCTCGTGACGCCGCTATCACGTTTCCGGCAGGGCACAGCGATCCGGCTTGCGGAAGGCGTCCTTTTCACCACCTACGCTACGCTGCGCACCGACGAGCGTGGCGAGAAGCTTTCGCGCGTGCGGCAGATCGTCGAATGGTTGGGCTCCGATTTCGACGGAGTGATCGTCTTCGACGAGAGCCACGCGATGCAGAACGCGGCAGGCCAGAAGGGCGAGCGGGGCGACCAGGCGGCCTCCCAGCAGGGGCGCGCGGGGCTCAGACTCCAGCACGCGTTGCCGAATGCCCGCGTCGTCTATGTCTCCGCGACCGGTGCCACGACGGTCCACAATCTCGCCTACGCCCAGCGGCTGGGCTTATGGGGCGGCGACGACTTCCCGTTCGCTACCCGTGCCGAGTTCGTCGAGGCGATCGAGGAGGGCGGCGTCGCGGCCATGGAGGTGCTCGCGCGCGACCTCAAGGCGCTCGGTCTCTACGCGGCGAGGTCTCTCTCTTATGAGGGCGTCGCGTACGAACTCATCGAGCACCAGCTCACGCCGGAGCAGGTTCGCATCTACGACGCCTACGCCGGCGCGTTCAGCGTCATCCATAACAATCTCGATGCCGCGATGCGGGCCGCCAACATCACCGGCGAGACCGGCACGCTGAACGGCCAGGCCAAATCGGCCGCGCGATCTGCTTTCGAGAGCGCCAAGCAGCGCTTTTTTGGCCACCTCCTGACCTCGATGAAGACGCCATCGCTGATACGCTCGATCGAGCATGATCTCGACGCCGGCCATGCCGCCGTCATCCAGATCGTCTCGACGGGCGAAGCGCTGATGGAGCGCCGTCTCGCCGAGATCCCCACCGAGGACTGGGGCGACGTCCAGGTCGACATCACCCCGCGCGAGTATGTGCTCGACTATCTCGCCCATTCCTTTCCGGTCCAGCTCTACGAGCCCTTCACGGACTCGGAGGGCAATCTCTGCTCCCGGCCTGTTTATCGCGATGGGCAGCCGGTCGAGAGCCGGGAGGCCGTCACTCGCCGCGACCGCTTGATCGAGAAACTCGCCTCGCTGCCGCCGGTGCCTGGGGCTCTCGATCAGGTCATCCAGCGCTTCGGCACTGACATGGTCGCCGAAGTGACTGGCCGCTCGCGTCGCATCGTTCGCAAGCGTGACCGGCTGGTCGTCGAAAACCGGGCAGCTTCGGCCAATCTCGCTGAGACGTCCGCCTTCATGGACGACGTCAAGCGCATCCTCGTGTTCTCCGACGCGGGCGGCACGGGGAGGAGCTACCATGCCGAGCTGTCGGCGCGAAATCGCCGCCTGCGGGTCCACTATTTGCTCGAGTCCGGCTGGAAGGCGGACGCTGCGATCCAGGGGCTCGGCCGCACCAACCGGACCAACCAGGCACAGCCGCCGCTGTTTCGTCCCATCGCGACCGACGTCAAGGCAGAAAAGCGCTTTCTCAGCACCATTGCGCGCCGGCTCGACACGTTGGGCGCGATTACGCGCGGCCAGCGCCAGACCGGAGGGCAGGGCCTGTTCCGGCCCGAGGACAATCTCGAAAGCCAGTACGGCCGCGATGCGTTGCGACAACTCTACACTCTCCTGGCCCGCGGCAAGGTCGAGGGCTGCTCGCTCGAGAGGTTCGAGGATGCGACCGGCCTGAAGCTGACGGACGCCAACGGGCTCAGGGATGAGCTGCCGCCGATCACGACCTTTCTGAACAGGTTGTTGGCGCTCACGATCGATCTTCAGAACATCCTGTTCACCGTCTTCGAGCAGCTCCTGACCGCCCGGATCGAGGGCGCGGTCGCATCGGGCACCTATGACATCGGGCTGGAAACGCTCCGCGCCGAGAGCTTTGTCGTCACCGACCGGCGGACTATTTACGTTCATCCCGGCACCGGTGCCGAAACCCGGCTTCTCACGATCACCCAGCGCCTGCGCAATCATCCTGTGAGCCTGGATGATGCTCTCGATCGTCTTTCCGATCGTCGCGCAATCCTGTTGATCAATGAGCGCTCGGGACGAGCCGCGGTGCAGGTCTCAGCTCCGAGCTTCATGCTTGACGACGGCGAGATCGAGCAGCGCGTCCGCCTGATCCGTCCCATCGAACAGCATAGCGTTCCCTTAAAGATGATGGCGGAAAGTCATTGGGTCGAGGCGGACCGTAAAAGCTTCGCCGCGGCCTGGATGGCGGAACTTGCCGAGATCCCAGCGTTCACGGAAAGCACGATCCACGTTGTGGCCGGCTTGCTGCTGCCGATCTGGAAACGTCTGCCGAACGAGTCGACCCGGGTCTATCGGCTTCAAACCAATGCGGGCGAGCGCATCATCGGCCGCAAGGTCTCGGCCACCTGGGTCGCGAACGTCCTTGCGGCAGACGCTCCGGCATTGACGCCGGACGCTGCCTTTGCCGCGCTCATGGAGGGGCGGACTGTCCTCGAGCTTGCGGAGGGGCTCCAGCTTCGCCGTGCCCGGGTGATGGGCGCATACCGAATCGAATTGTCCGGCTTCACCGACACGATGCGCGATCGCTTGCGGGCCTACGGCCTGTTTGGGGAGATCATTTCCTGGAAGCTGCGGATGTTCGTGCCCACGGACGCGAGCGGTGTCGAGATCCTGTCGAAGGTGCTCGACACCTACCCGGTTGCGCGCATCGGTGAGCGGGAGGCTGCGTGATGTCCCGCGATGCTTCCGAACTGGCAGGCCGCCTCGCGCGCGAGGCGGAGGCGGTGTGCCGACACTATCTCTCCAAGGGCAAGCGGGCGGGGCGGTACTGGGTGGTCGGCGACGTGCACAATACCCCGGGCCGCTCACTGTTTGTGCGGCTCCAGGACTCGCCGAAGGGGCCGGCGGGTAAGTGGACCGATGCTGCAACCGGCGAACATGGTGATCTCCTCGACATCATCCGCGAAAGTCTGGGTTTGCGAGACTTTCGTGAGGTTGCCAAGGAGGCGAGGCGCTTTCTCAAGCTTCCTCGTTCTGAGCTGCAACCTGCACCGAGACCTGTTCCCTCAGTCGCACCGCCTGGATCGCGGCAAGCCGCTCGTCGGCTCTTTGCGATATCCAGCCCGATCGAGGGGACCATAGCCGAGGCATATTTGCAGCGCCGCGGTATAACCCGCATCCACCATGGTGGCTGTCTGCGCTTCCACCCACGGTGCTACTATCGGCCGGACGACGATTTGCCGACCGAAACCTGGCCGGCGATGATCGCCCGCGTCACGGATATCGATAGTCGGATCACCGGCGTGCACCGGACTTGGCTCGACCCGGACGGCTTTGATCGTGTTCGGCTCGGCAAAGCCCCGATCGATACCCCACGACGCGCCATGGGTGACCTGCTCGGCAATGCCGTTCGGTTCGGCGTGGTGGATGACGTGCTCGTTGCCGGCGAGGGTATCGAGACCATGCTATCGTTGCGCTGCGTGCTGCCGAGCATGCCGATGGCGGCTGCGCTTTCGGCGAATCACCTTTCGGCCATGTTGCTGCCCTCGAGCCTGCGACGGCTCTATATCGCCCGCGACTCCGATGCCGCAGGCGATGCGGTGCAGGCTATTCTCAGCCAGCGCGCAGAAGACGCCGGTATTGAAGCGGTCCCGCTATCGCCGCGGCTGGGCGACTTCAACGAAGATCTGCATGTCTTCGGTCTCGTTGCCCTCCAAGCAGCCCTGCGGTTTCAGCTTGCGCCAGAGGACGTCGTTCGCTTCCTGCATTCGTCGAGGGTGGCCGCGGAATAGCTCCCCGTGTTCGATCAATGTTGATAGGCCAGTCATAGGCGAGGCCAATACCGGAAGGGGACGCGACCTCGGCCTTCTAGAGGGCGATCGGACAGCAAGCGGCCCGGGCCGGCAATGGCTGCGTTCGGCTATTTTCCGCCGCGCGCCCGCGATGTGAAGACACATCATGCGGTTAGCCGCGCGCTTTGCATCGCGAAGCAAAATAGCCGGCCTCCGCCATCCTCCGCTGCCGCTTCGGCCCTTTCGGGTGCTGGCCCGTTCCGCCCGCCGTCAGAGGATCGCCACGAAGGCCGCGATGGTCGCGGCCGATCCGGCAAAGGGCCTCTTCCCATGACCGACCATAACGACATCGAACCGCCGCACGCTTCTTCTTCAACCGACCACCTCCTCACCGAATTACAACTCTTCGGCTACCGTCCCTTCGACGACCAGCCCGATCCAAGACCGCTCCCCGAGGGCAAGATGATCGCCGGCGCTGTGGCCGACATCTTCGACGCCCTGGTTGCGACCCTGAACGACACGCGGCTTGAGCCGGACCTTGACGATCTGCTCTGGTCGACCGTCAACCTGTTTCATCGAGCCGTCGATCGCATCGAACGCCACCTCGACGACAACGAGCAGGCGCAGCACAAGAGCCAACGCGAGCAGAACGGCTCGGAAGTGCGATCGGTTGAACTCGAGCGCCTGACGGCCGAAGGCATCTCGCTGATCGAGCGTCGCAATTGCCTGGAGCTATTTCGGGACCAGGGCATTGAGCAGTTTGAGGTCCACACCCGCTCGGCTTGGCGTCCTCGGTCGGGATCATTGGTCAATCACCGCACCCTGACCGCAGCAATGATCGACTCCCGCGACTTCATCGCCGCCAAGCGTCGTTCCGAGACTGAGGTCATGTTGCCACCAGGACCGAAAATCGCACTCACTGGTGGGCTCGATTTCAACGACCATCATCTGATCTGGGATCGGCTCGACAAGGTTCATGCCAAGCATCCCGACATGGTCCTCCTCCATGGCGGCTCCCCGAAAGGCGCTGAACTGATCGCTGCGAAATGGGCGACCAATCGCAAGGTGCCACAGATCGCCTTCAAGCCCGACTGGACGAAGCATGCCAAGGCAGCGCCGTTCAAGCGCAACGATGCCATGCTCGAACTCCTGCCGATCGGCGTCATGCATTTCCCGGGCACGGGAATTCAAGACAATCTCGCCGACAAGGCGAAGCGGCTCGGCATCCCCGTCTGGAAGTTCGGCGGCGCATGAGCGCCGTCGTTCTTGACATCGAGATAACCAAGGCGGAGTTGCACGCCGCAACTCCGCCTCGTTTCGATTTTACCTCCGAATCCGCGCCGTGGTGGTGGTGGAAGGCGCGACCGGTACATCTATGCACATGGAGCCACCACCATGCTCGCGCTTGGGCTTGTTCTCAATACACTCGGCATCGGTTTGTTCTGCTGGCTGATTTTCTTGCTGGCGGTGTATGCCTTGCCGTTTTTCGTCGCACTGAGTATCGGGATGATGGCATTGCAGAGCGATGCTGGCGTAGCAGGCGCGCTGCTTATGGGAACGGCCGGTGGTGCGCTGACGGTTGCCGCTGGTCAGGTCGCCGTCGCCCTTAATCGGTCCTTGGCGTTGCGCGTCGCGATCGCAACCGTATTCGCGGTCCCTGCGGCACTCGCCGGCTATCATGTGGTGTTTGCTCTATCGCAGATCGGGGTGCCTTCACTGGCTTGGCGCGAGGCCTTCGCTTGCCTAGGTGCGGTCTGCATCGGCGGCACGGCATGGACGCGCTTGACCGTGTTGGCGGAGCGCCGCCCCTTGGAGCCGGGCGGGGTGGTGGAGAATACGCCTTGATCAGTTCTTACGGCCCCACGCATGAGCGATGAAGCTTCGGCGCCTCATCCGTCGCGCAAGTCCGCATAGGGCGTCACGTTGAACGAGCGATCGTCGAGCTTGAGCGAGAGGTAACCGCACTTCTCCTCGGAGCGCTTCGAGCAAGCCTACCAACCACTGCCTGGCCCACATAGCTGCGGTAGAGCGGCGCGCTCGATCATTCCTTCCGGGACGATACCGCCCTTTGCGGCAGATCGTTTCTCTTTCTGCGCCGAACCGTACCAACCCCTTGTTCAGCAGAACCGACATTCGCCAGTCTTCTCCTCAAGATTGCGGTTCAGCACGCAGACCACGTGGCCTCTTTGATGGCTTGATCTGGCCGAAGACCGGCTGCGCCTCGATCGTCTGAGCCGCAACGCCGTTGCTGCGACTTTCTTCCCCTGGGCTTTCGCCCATTCCTCGCGAGGCAAGAAAGTCGCCGCAACGGCATCCTCCGCTGCGCTCCGGCCCGCGAGCGGGTGCGTCGCCGATCGTCTTCGGCCTGCAGATCGCCATCGAGGCCGCGGTGGTCGCGGGCTCGAAACACAACAGGAGAAGTGACATGGCTAATATCGGTTCTTTCAAGAAGGTCGGCAACGAGTTCCAGGGCGAAATCGTCACCCTGAGCCTGCAGGCCAAGGGCGTTCGTATCGTCACCGAGACCAGCCGTTCCAACGAGAACGCTCCCAGCCACCGGATCTACGTGCGCCGCGCCGAGATCGGCGCAGCCTGGTCAAAGCGCTCCGAAGAAGGCCGCGATTACCTCTCTCTCAAGCTCGATGATCCCTCGTTCAACGCGCCGATCTATGCGAACCTGTTCGAGGACGAGGGCGGCGAGGGCTACACGCTCCTCTGGTCGCGGCCGCGCAAAAACGGCGAGTAAGAGCGCCCCACCAAGCCCCGTCCGGTCCGCCGGGCGGGGCGCGCTGACCTGAGCCGGCTTACGATTTGCTAAGCCGCGCAACCTTTTTGAGCAGGTCTCCCGGTTCGACCCCCAAAGCTTCAGCAATTTGCCCGAGCACGGTGACGCTTGCCGATACATCGCCGCGCTCGATGGCGCCGACGTAACGGGCGCTTAAACTCGCGCGCTCGGCCAGCTCCTCCTGCGTCATTTGTAGATCGTGGCGTTTCCGACGCAGGTTCACAGCCATGATCTCCTTGAGATCCATGGCGATATGGGAACTGAGCCGGAACGATCGTTCTAGGAACGATCGTTCCTATTCGTGTCAAATCATGCTATCGACTGTCGCGACGCTATGAGCGCGGCCGCCCTTGGCCGCCGATCTACTGAATGAACATCCAGGATTCCAACGGGCAACGGAGGTCTGGATTGCGACCAAACCATGGCGTAGTTTCTGGGAGTTCTAAAGCGGGTATGATGCAGAAACCCTCCCTCGATCCAGACGTGGCGGACTGTGCGCCGAATGAGCCAGCGCTTACTGCGTATGACGAACAGCATGTCGTCACGTACATTCGCCTTCTGCAGGCTGAGGGCGAGGGGGCGGACTGGCGGGAAGTCGCTCGAGTGGTTTTGCACATGGACCCGGGGCGAGAACCGGACCGCGCGCAGACCGCATATCAGAGTCATCTTGCGCGCGCGAAATGGGTGACCGAGCAGGGACGCCTCTTACGCGGCGCTGGCTCAAAATAGAAGAAAATGGCCGACTAGAGACTTGCAGCCGAAACGATTTTCTCTCGCCAACCGGTGGTCATTCTCGTGCACCACGTGGTGCCAAACGAGGGGCTTCCCACAACCCCATCGTTCATAATTATTGCGCCGCAATCATTGTTAGTTACGTGCAATGGGGACGGAAGCAATGCCCGAATTCGACTGGCGGTCGCCGGATTCCTACAAGAGCCTACAAGACGCCGAAATCACCGACATCGCCTGGGAATGTCTTCGCCGCAACGCGGACTATCGACGTGCCTACGAAGCGATGATCGTCGACAGTCCAGACGGCGAGGTGACGGAGCAATTCAGGAGGAGGTGGGGTATCTGCTTTCGCCCATGACCCGCAGAGGTCCTTCGACGAGCAGACGATCTTTTGGGCGCCTGAGGTTCTAGCGACGGTCGTTCCGGTGACGGTTGCCTCGGCCGCCGTTCGCAGTTCGGCGTCTCAGCCACTGCTCGACCTTACAGCGGGGCAGGTGCGCCGCGCCGCCGATGGCTGGCACGCTGTGCTGCACATCGGTGCGGTGGATCACCGTGTCTGGTCCAAAGAACCGCCCTTGCTCGGCGCATCATACGCAGCCAAATTGCCGTTTAACGGCGATTTGGAAGCTCGCGCGTATGCAGCCCGACGGATGTGGCGCGCGATGAATGGGCGCGCGCCAGGTCCTGCATTTCACAAACTATCTAAACAGCGGCGCGAACGTCTGAGCGCCGCGATCCGTGCGCTCGATGCTCGCCGCGCCGGCGGTAGCTATCGCACTATCGCCGAAGCGCTGTTCGGCAAGAACCGCATCCCTGATCGCGCCTGGAAGACGCACGATTTGCGCAATCGAACGGTCCGCCTGGTGAAAGGCGGCCTCGCGTTGGTACGCGGAGGTTACCGCAAACTTCTGCGGCCCGGCCGCAGGGACGAATAGCCCTCGGCCGAGGGGTATCGAAAATCATACCCTCAACATTCGGCATCCCTCTCCGAGATCGCGCTTCTCCATGATGACCGCACACACCCCGACGCCGCCATGCGCGGTGCGCTGTCCTCTTGGAGTTCTCAAATGCCCGATTCGACGGCCGGTCTACCTCCGCGCTTCCTGCGAACACCGGAGGCTGCGCGTTACCTTGGCCTCTCCGGTCGCACGCTCGAGAAGCACCGCACGTACGGTACCGGACCGACCTATCGGAAGATTGGCGGACGTGTCGTCTACGCCGTGGATGATCTGAAAGCCTGGGCTGACCTTGGCGCCAAAACGTCGACGTCTGACCCCGGGAAGGGGACCGTGCTGCCGGCCAAGAAGCAGCCGGTGCTGCGCCCATATGCGGGCCAGGAACGTCGCTGATCGCGCGTGAAAGCGGTGACCATGCGGCGCAAACAACATTCCGAGCGCGACCAGCTGGAGCTCTTTCGGGCGCTACCCGGCGATCTTGCGCCCCGCGACGCCCAGGATCTAATGGCCTATCCGTTCTTCTCGCTCGCAAAAACAAAGCGTATTGCGCCAATCGATTTCCGCGCCGGTGCGATCGCAATTCGTGTCGAAGCCGTGCCGGAACACGGCATCGCCACCATCTGGGATGCCGACGTTCTCATCTGGGCCGCGTCGCAGATCGTCGAAGCCCGTGACGCCGGCTTGAAGACCTCGCGCCTGATCGCTGCAACGCCTTATGAGATCCTGACGTTTGTCGGCCGCGGCACCAGCGCGCGAGATTATGATCGCCTCAAGGCCGGTCTCGACAGACTTCAGTCAACGACCGTGCTGACCTCGATCCGTCAGCCGGCAGAGCGCCGGCGGCATCGCTTCTCCTGGATCAACGAGTGGAAGGAGACGGCCGATGCAAATGGTCGTCCATTTTGGCTCGAGCTGATCCTGCCGGATTGGTTCTATGCCGGCGTCATCGAGGACGCGCTCGTGCTGACGATCGACCGCGCCTATTTCGATCTGACGGGCGGACTTGAGCGGTGGCTCTATCGGCTCGTGCGCAAGCATGGTGGCCGCCAGGACAGCGGCTGGGGCTTTGATCTTGTGCACCTCCATGCCAAGTCCGGCATCCTCTCCCCGCTCAAGCATTTTGCCTACGACATCCACCAGATCGTCCAGCGCCAGACATTGCCCGGCTATCAGCTCGCGCTCACGCGCGATCCGAACGGCGCCGAGCGACTGAACTTCGCGCCTACCCCCGTCCCTCCCTTAACGGCACGCCTGCGCCGGCGCGGTCTCATTCCGAATTCGGAGGACATCCTGTGAATCAGCTCGTGCTATCAGGGACCGCAACCCTCGTGCTATCGGGGACCCAATTCTCGTGCTATCTGGGGCCGGAATCGAGCTTAAGTGCTTGTTTCCCTGCGCTTTCCGTTCGCTCTAACTTTACTAACCAGAAATCCTTCGGATTTCTCCTAACGCACCGGGCCGAAAACCTCGTTGGAGGTGATCGGCAGCCGCAGGCCGCCAGTCCTGTTTGGCTCTGCAAGCCGCACACGCTCTTCGCCGAACTCCATGCTCACGGCTGCCAACTTCAGCGTCAGGGAGCCGCGGCATGAGCGATCTCACGGAAGTGGAAGTGTTGTGGCTCGAGAAGCGTATTGAAAACCGCATTCGGTTCGGTCGCATCGTCAAGGAACAGAAGCTTGATCCTCACCGGCGTGTTCTGTCATTTGCACCCGGCAGCATCTTTGCCTTCGTCCGTTGGACCTCCAACGATTTCGGCACGATCATTTCGCGTGTCGACATCTTGCGCGCGGTCGCACCGGGACAGCGCTGCTCGACCGTGCCGTATGTGAAGCCCGGCGGAGAGATTTTGCTACGTCTCTCTGGCTGGCCGAAGGTCGAGCGTGTGTTGCAAAAAATTGACGCCGTCGAGGCACTCGGCATCGATCCAGCTGATGTCGCGCCTGATCATTGGCATCACGTTCATAACCGCCTGTCCGTCAACGAAAATCCGCGCCCGTATACGAAAGCGCGCCATCAGGCCTGGCTTCATCGCCAAAAGGTGATGCGATGACGGGCCGCCCAATGATGCTGGCCGTGACGATTGGGGTCGCTGCTGCGCTCATCGCGACGATCGTCCTGGAGCCGCTTCCGCTTTACGTCTGGAACGCATCCGCGAGCGTGCCGATCGGTCTCTACCGCCTCCGACCGGCGGACCAATTCCAAGTCACTGAATTGGTCGCCGTGCAGCCGCCGGAGCCGCTCGCGACTTTCCTCGACCTTAACGGCTACTTGCCCATTGGCGTCCCCATGCTGAAGCGCGTGCTCGCCCTCTCGGGGCAGAGTGTTTGCAGAACCGGCCTCACGATTTCCGTCGACGAAATTGCAGTCGGCGAGGCGCGCGATCGCGATGGACGCGGCCGGCCACTGCCGAAATGGCAGGGTTGTCGCGTCGTTGGCGACGGCGAGCTTTTCCTCATGAACTGGCAGTCGGACGACTCCCTTGACGGCCGATATTTTGGATTTCTTCCGGCATCGGCCGTGATCGGCCGTGCTATCCCCCTGTGGACGGAGGAGGAGTGATCGTGCGCTTTTCACGTCTCCACCTCGTCGTTCCTCTGTTCGATCTATTGCGGGACCATTCCTCCGTGCCGCGCAATATCTGCAAGGTCGGCGTGCACAGCGGCACTCCAGAGCGGCCGTACAGCCGGCGCGAAGCAACTTTACCTTGGACGGGCGCGAGCACGGTGGCACGCTCGCATTGGTTCGAGAGGAGTCTCCGCACTGTCATTCCGTTGCTCGTTGCGCTGATCGCGACTAACTCGGCTGCTGTTGCCGAGACGCGACCCGGAGTGGCTCCGGCGAGGTATCGAACTAACGATCCAGTGGCGGATTTCTTTGAGGAAGCCTCGCATCGCTTCGGGATCCCGGTGCGCTGGGTACTGGCCGTGATAGATGTCGAAAGCGCCGGAGACATGCGCGCGACGTCACGGAAAGGCGCCATGGGGCTGATGCAGATCATGCCCGAGACGTGGGCAGAGTTACGTCTGCGGTACGGCCTCGGCAATAATCCTTACAATCCCCGCGATAACATTCTTGCGGGCACCGCGTACCTTCGGGAACTCCACGACCGGTACGGCTCTCCGGGCTTCCTTGCAGCCTACAACGCTGGACCTGGTCGCTACGAAGAACATCTCGCCGGCCGCCCGTTGCCGGCTGAGACCCAGGCCTATTTGCAGAAACTTGTCATCGGTAGCGACATCGCAGCTTCTGGTGCGGTCGCCAGTCTGCGGCCGCCATCGGCGGCGCTCTTTGTCGTGCGATCTGAAAGTACGAACACCGCTGACCCGCTGCGGCCTGGGCGGTCGTCAAATCGGGCGCCGACGGCGGCCTCCGTTCACGACATCTCGGCTATCGTGCCACAGGCAACAGGGTTGTTCGTCGCTCGACCTGATGCAGGAGGCTCGCGATGATCGAATGCGCAAGCTGGCATGCAGTGGCGTACGTTGGAGAGGAATGGGCGGAAAGGCGAGCGCAGTGGGCAGGCATGACGGCAGGATGGCAGGATGGTAAGCGTCCGGCCGGTGCACGTGAGGTCAGGTCTTGACATGATCGACTGGTTTCCAGCTCTAGGGCAGCAGTTCGTCGAGGCGGTTGACGGGGTGTCCGTCGACCATTCGCTGCAGCACGTCACGCAGGTAGGCGTAGGGTTCGACGCCATTGAGCTTGCACGTCGTGATCAGCGAGCAGGCGATTGCCCAACGATGGCCGCCGCCATCGCTACCGGCGAACAGATGGTTTTTCCTGCCAAGAGCAACGGGCCGGATCGCGCGTTCAACCGGGTTGGTGTCGAGCTCAATGCGGCCATCATGAAGGAAGCGCGTCAGTCCATGCCAGCGCGAGAGCATATAGCGGGTTGCTTCAGCAAGGGTGCTGCGGCCGGAGACGAGCGGAAGCTGCAACTCGAGCCATGCATGCAGAGCCTCAACAATCGGCTTCGAGAACGATCTGCGCTCAGCAAGCCGGTGAGCGGACGATTGTCCGCGAACACGCGCTTCGATCGCGTAGAGTTCGCCGATCCGACGCAAAGCTTCTGTTGCCACAGGCGAACCGGTGGCCTCGGCAACCTCATAAAATTTGCGCCGCGAGTGGCTCCAGCAGGCAGCGAGAACAACGCCGTCTTTGTCGCCGAGCTGCTCAAAGCCGGCGTAGCCGTCGACGTGCAGGATGCCTTTGAAGTTCGCCAGATGTGTGGCTGGGCGCACGGCCTTGCGATCCGGTTCGAACAGATAGACTGCAGCCGGAGGCTCAGGTCCAGCCCACGGCCGCTGCTCACGGGCGTAGACCCAGAGCCGTCCAGTTTTGGTACGACCTCGACCGGGATCGAGCACCGGGACCGGCGTGTCATCTGCAAACAGATGGTCGGAGGCGAACACGTTTTTGCACAGCCGTCCGTGCAATGCTTCGAGCCACCAGCAGGCGCCGCCGACCCAGCTCGCGAGTGTCGAGCGGGAGAGATCGACGTCGTGGCGAGCAAAGATCTGCGACTGCCGATAGAGCGGAGTGTGATCGCAATATTTACTGATCAGTACGTGCGCGAGCAGCGCCGGTGTTGCCAGGCCACCGGCTATCACTCGTTCTGGCGCGGCCACCTGCATCACCTTGTTGCAGGATCGGCAAGCGTATTTAGGACGGGTGGTTCGGATGACACGGAGCTGAGCTGGCACCCAGTCCAACATCTCACTGACGCTCTCGCCGACCAGGTGAAGAGCGCTTCCACAGCAGCTGCAAACGTCGCCTTGGACGTCGAGCAGAACGTCTTCACGCGGCAGGTGGTCTGGCAAAGCTCTGCGTCGCGGCTGTGTTGCCGCGGCCTCCGAGGAGCCAGTTGGGTGCTCTTCCTCGATGCGCGCAATGTCGCCGTCGACATCTTCCAATCCCAGCGCCAGCTGGTCGGGATCGATGCGCTCGGAGCGGCGTCCGAACTGCATTCGTTGCAGCTGTTTGATGATCGATTTGAGGCGCTCGATCTCACTGTCGCGGTGGTCGATGGTGGTGGCGATGTCGCGCACCAGACACCGCAAAAGCTCTGGATCGGCAGGCAGATTGTTGAGATCGAACCGCATGTCCGATGGTACTCGAACACGCTGATTCGAAGAAGAATCACAACTCAGTTCAGCACTTGTTTTTGCGGATCAGCCTGCAAATGCAGGCTTCCAAACACGCTCTGGAGCGCGCCAGTCGATGCCTTCGATCAGCATCGCGAGTTGAGCTGGTGTGAGTGTGATCGAACCGTCATAACCGGCCATCACCGGCCACACGAAGCCACCCTGGTCGATGCGTTTGGTGAACAGGCAAAGCCCGTTGCCGTCCCAGAACAGGACCTTCAGCACCGATGCCTTTTTGCCTCGGAAGGCAAAGAGATGACCGGAGAACGGGTCCTTCTTCAGCACGTCCTGAACCAGCATCGCGAGCCCGTCCATGCCTTTCCGCATGTCAGTGTAACCGAGCGCCAGGTGCACTTTCACGCCCGCTGGAACCAACATCATGGCGTCATTTCTCCGCTTTCGATCTGTGCTCGCAAGGCATCCGGATCGATTCCGGCCGGAGCGAAGATGCGACTTCCATCGGCGAGGCCAACGACCATCATGCCCTCCGGCGGACGCACGAGATCGTGCAGAACATGCGCTGCCGGAGCGTCGTCGGGGATCACCACTCGGGCGAGCCTCGAGCGTTTCTTTTGCGCGATGCCAAATTGCGAACGCCAGCGGAACAGCAGCCCGGTGACGATCCCGTGCTTGCGCGCAACGGCAGAGACTTTGGCGCCCGGCTGCTCGGTTTCCTTCGCGATCGCGAGCTTCTCCTCATCGCTGAAGAAGCGCCGAACGGGCGCTCGAGGCGCCGTCGGATCGCCGATTTCCGCGGCTGTCAAGCGACGTTCGGAGGCCGAGTTCCTAGCACTAGTGCTAACGCCCGGGCGAGCGGAGGGATGAAGATGCGCGCGCCAGTCGATTGCGAACTCGCCGGCGTCCAGTCGGTCACGCCATTTGCGCAACGAATGCGGCGACAGCTGCATTGCGGCGGCGTAGGCGCGCAGGCCCATTCCGCTCCAATTCATCGCCTCCACATGCATTGCCCAGAACGCCTGAGAGGCCCGATTGCGGACGTCCGCGGTGACCATGAACCTGCGCTGCTTCTGCTTTCGCAGCGCCTTTTCGCGTTTGTCCCGGCAGCGCTCGCGGCGCAATTCCGTCTGATATTTCTCGAGCTTAAGCGCAGTCTCGTCGCCGGCGAGCCGTTTCAGCCAGCGCCGAAACGTGTTCTCGGTGAGGCGTTGCTGAAGGCAATATTTACGGATTCCGAGATCGCTTCGGCGCCATGCCTCGATGTGCAGCGACCACCATTCACGTCGCGCTTTGTTCTGGAAGTGTTTCGGTCCCACCGGAGAATCTCCACAGCAGCAGAGAACCCGAAATGGAACGACATCGCACGAGGAGGAAGATGTGCAGAAACCGGACGCTTACGCAGGATGGCAGGATGGCAGGATGGCGAGATAAAAGGGGCTCGCCGGTCGAACCGCAAGCCATTGGCATGGCTTGGGTTCTGGCGTGCCAGTCGGTCGGGGCGCGTGCCGCGCCTTGGATTCTAAACAATGATATCAAGGATGCTTTCGGCACTGTACGCGCCTTCACTCGTTTGGAGGTCCGGTTGTGACCGCGGGCGACAGCGATCTGCGTATTCGGCCCGGGCGCATCCGCAACACCCGCGCGCCGAAGCCCAAGAGCTTCATCAACCAGGTGCTGCGCGCCGCGAAAAAAGCCGGGCACACCTCGAGTCTCTCTGCGGTTGGTAGGCGCTCTGCGGTGTACGGGCGCTCGACGTTTGGCCGCGGTAGACTCGGTTTTAGCCGCGCCAGATTGTTCAGCCCGACACGGCGCGTTGTGGTGAAGGCGCGCGTGGTTCGGCACAAAGGGCGAGCCTTCCGTTCAGCCCCCCTGACCGCCCACCTTTCATATCTGAAGCGCGACGGCGTGACTCGAACCGGCGAGGGAGCCGAGATGTTCGATGCCGGCAACGACCGTGCCGATAGCGCGGCCTTTGCAGAACGGTGCAAGGACGACCGGCATCATTTCAGGTTCATCGTCTCGCCGGAAGACGCCGACGACATGACGGATCTGAAGGCCTTTACCCGCGACGTCGCCAGGCAGATGGAGACCGATCTCGGTACGCGGCTTGATTGGGTGGCCGTCGATCACTGGAACACGGACAACCCTCACGTCCATCTTCTCGTTCGGGGCGTCGATAAGGATGGGGCCGATCTGGTGATCTCCCGCGATTACATCAGCCGGGGCCTGCGCTCACGCGCCGAGGAACTGGTCGCCATCGAACTGGGTCCAAAGCCGGAGCACGAGATCCGCAGTTCGCTGGAGAGGGAGGTTACCGCAGAACGATGGACCCGACTCGATCGCGAGATCCGGCTGGCGGCAGATGACACCGGCTACATCGATCTTCGCCCCGAGAATCCCGGCAAGTCTGATCCCGAGATCCGGCGCCTGATGGTCGGCCGCCTTCAACATCTGGAGAAGATGGGCCTTGCCGCATCCGCCGCACCGGGGGAATGGATGGTCGGGCTCGAGGCCGAGCGCAGCCTGCGTGACCTCGGGATGCGCGGCGACATCATCAACACCATGCACCGTGCCTTTAGCGAGCGCGGGGAAGCGCGCGGCGTTGCCGACTTCGTCATCGAAGGTGGGCAGCCGTCGTCCCAGATCATCGGACGGCTGGTCGATCGTGGATTGCACGATGAACTGACGGGTGAGGCTTACGCCCTGATCGACGGGACTGACGGGCGCGCGCACCACGTCCGCTTTGGAGGGATCGAGGCCTTCGAACATGCACCGCCGATCGGCGGAATCGTCGAAGTGCGACGCTTCGGTCAAGCCGGCGATCCGCGGCCGACCATTGTGCTGGCAACCCGTTCCGATCTCGATCTCGGTGCGCAGGTAACGGCTAAAGGAGCGACGTGGCTCGACCACAGGCTCGTCGAACGCGACCCCATGCCGTTCGCCATGGGCGGATTCGGCCGCGAGACCCGCGATGCCATGGAAGCCCGTACTGAGCATCTGGTTCAGGAAGGTCTGGCGCGGCGGCAGGGCCAACGCATCATCTTGCAGCGCGACCTTCTGGACACCTTGCGCCGACGTGAACTGGACGAGGTGGCCACAAAAGTCTCCGCCGACACCGGCCTGCCTCACGTGAAGGCGGCCCTTGGGGAGCATGTGGCAGGTACGTATTGCCAGCGCCTGACGCTCTCCTCGGGGCGCTTCGCTATGATCGATAACGGGCTGGGCTTCCAGCTCGTGCCCTGGTCGCGCGAGCTCGAGAAGAGGCTCGGCCAGCACGTCACCGGCGTCGTGAAAGACGGCGGCGGAATCGAATGGGGCTTTGGCCGCAAGCGCGACCTCGGCCTCTAGCATTCTCTCCAATGCAGTTGCGCAAAGGACTTTCGAGATGTCTGGAACCAAGGTTCTCTGGGGACAGGTAATTGTTGTCGGCCTGATCGTTTTGCTGGCCATCTGGGGCGCGACCGAGTGGACGGCCTGGCGGCTCGCGTGGCAGCCCGAACTCGGGCGACCCTGGTTCGAACTGGCTGGCTTCAAGATCTACTACCCGCCGGTCTTCTTCTGGTGGTGGTTCGTCTACGACGCCTATGCGCCTCAGGTCTTTGTCGAGGGTGCCTTCATCGCGGCATCGGGGACGTTTATCTCGATCGCGGCCGCGATCGGCATGTCGGTCTGGCGGGCGCGCGAGGCCAAAAATGTCGAGACCTATGGTTCGGCGCGCTGGGCTGATGAGGAAGAGGTCCGAGCGGCGGGACTTCTCGGTCCGGATGGTGTGGTGCTGGGCAAGCTCGACCGCGACTACCTCCGCCACGACGGACCGGAGCACGTATTGTGTTTTGCGCCCACCCGGTCCGGCAAGGGTGTCGGTCTTGTCGTCCCGTCCCTGCTGGCTTGGCCGGGCTCGGCCATCGTTCACGACATCAAGGGCGAGAACTGGCAACTGACCGCCGGCTTCCGCGCGCGGCATGGCCGCGTCCTTCTCTTCGATCCGACCAATCCAAAGTCGTCAGCCTACAATCCGCTTCTTGAGGTCCGTCGTGGGGAATGGGAGGTTCGCGACGTTCAGAACGTCGCCGATGTCCTGGTCGACCCCGAAGGCTCCCTCGATAAGCGGAATCATTGGGAGAAGACTAGTCATTCGCTCCTGGTCGGCGCCATCCTCCATGTCCTCTATGCCGAGGCCGACAAGACCCTGGCCGGTGTCGCCGCCTTTCTGTCCGACCCGAAGCGGCCGATCGAGGCGACCCTGAAGGCGATGATGACCAGCGCGCATCTTGGCGAGCAGGGTGCTCATCCCGTGGTCGCCTCGACCGCCCGCGAACTCCTCAACAAATCCGAGAACGAACGCTCCGGCGTCCTGTCCACCGCGATGTCGTTCCTCGGGCTGTACCGCGATCCCGTGGTGGCCAAGGTGACCTGCCGGTGCGACTGGCGGATCGCCGATCTGATCGCGGATAGCCACCCCACGACGCTGTACCTGGTGGTGCCCCCCTCGGATATCTCACGAACCAAACCACTGATCCGCCTGGTGCTGAATCAGATCGGTCGACGCCTGACCGAGGACCTGCACGCCCGCGACCGCCGGCATCGAGTCCTGATGATGCTCGACGAGTTCCCGGCACTTGGGCGGCTTGATTTCTTCGAATCCGCGCTCGCCTTCATGGCCGGCTACGGCATCAAGAGCTTTTTGATCGCGCAATCGCTCAATCAGATCGAAAAAGCCTATGGGCCTAACAATGCGATCCTCGATAACTGCCACGTCCGGATCAGCTTTGCGACCAATGACGAGCGGACGGCAAAGCGTGTGTCCGATGCGCTCGGTACGGCGACCGAGATGAGGGCCATGAAGAACTATGCCGGGCACAGATTGAATCCCTGGCTGGGCCACCTCATGGTCTCACGGCAGGAGACGGCGAGGCCGCTGCTGACCCCAGGCGAGGTCATGCAGCTTCCGCCGATGGACGAGATCGTCATGGTGGCAGGGACGGCGCCGATCCGGGCGAAGAAGGTGCGCTACTACGAGGATCGGCGATTCACCGAGCGAGTGCTGCCGCCGCCCGATCCTGCGGCCGCCAGCCGGTCATCGCGAACGGACGGATGGTCATCGCCCGGAGTGCTCAAGCCGATGGGAAGCCCAACTGACCAACTTGCGGACGCCGACGAAGACACAGCTAACAGTGGCCTCCGTCGCGAGCCCGAACTCCCCGATCACGTCGCGATTGCCAAGGAGACGACCGAGCCGACGCCGGCAGAGGAATTTGCTGCCGTTCTTGACGATGACGAGGACGCGGTCCGCCAGTCCCGGCTCATACGCCAACAGATGCGCGGCGTCGCCCGCCAAGTCGCGCTGGACCCGAATGACGGCATGGAGCTCTGAGGCAATATGCGCGACCGGATGAACGTGTATTTTCCGCCAGAGCTTCTGAAACAGGTCTCGGACCTCGCCGATCGCAAGAAGCTTTCCCGGTCTGCGATCGTGGAAGCGGCTGTTGTTTCATTTTTATCGCCCGACGGAGAGGACAGGCGGGAAGCCGCATTTGCCCGTCGCCTGGACCGGCTATCGCGTCAGATGCAGCGGCTGGAGCGTGACGTCGGCCTGACGGCCGAGACCCTGGCCCTGTTCATCCGCTTCTGGCTTACGATCACGCCGCCTTTGCCCAACGAAGCCCAGGCGGCGGCCCAACTGAAGGGTCGGGAGCGTTTCGAAGGATTTGTCGAAGCGCTGGGACGACGGCTGCAGAAGGGGCAGAGCTTTCTGCGGGACATTCCAGAGGATATCGTTCGTCAGGAGACCGACAGCCAAACCTGATAGAACCGCGTAGGTCAGGGATTTTGCCGATCTTTCTTTTTCCACGCCAGCCCACGATCGCAGCAATTTTGCCAACCCGACAAGAAGCTGGACGCGCTATCGGCTCGCATGAGTTGAGGAGCGAAAAGGGCCAGCATGCAAAATCCGGGGGCGTGGCGTCTCATCGGGCGCGCTTTTCTCCCATTTGCCGCTGGATACTATCTTTCGTATCTCTTCCGAACGATCAACGCTCTGATCTCCAGTCATCTCGTCGCGGAGATCGGGCTCGGCACTGCCGATCTTGGGCTCCTCACGTCCGTCTACTTCCTGGTGTTCGCGGCGGCCCAGATCCCCGTCGGTATTTTGCTGGATCGCTTTGGCCCTCGCCGGGTTCAGAGTTGCCTGCTTTTGGTTGCCGCCGCAGGCTCCCTCCTATTCGCGATGTCCACGGGGCTGCCATCGCTCCTGATATCGCGAGCAATGATCGGGCTTGGGGTGGCGGCGGCATTGACGGCTGGATTGAAGTCCATCGTTCTCTGGTTTCCGAGCGAACGCGTGGCCTTGCTGAACGGCTACATGATAATGCTGGGTTCGCTCGGAGCGGTGACCGCGACAGCTCCCGCCGAACATTTGATCGCCTGGATGGGCTGGCGACCGCTCTTTGAGATCCTGGCGGCGGCAACCGGCGTCACGGCCGTGCTCATCTACATCGTGGTTCCTGAACGAGCCATCATCCCGCCAGCAGGATCAATGCCTGGCAGACTGAGCTTCGTTTTTGGCGATCGGCGTTTCTGGCGAATTGCCCCGTTGTCAGCCACCTGCGTGGGATCGGCCTGGTCTCTGCAAGGATTGTGGGCGGCGCCGTGGCTGACCGACGTCGAGGGATTTGATCGAACGAGACTTGTCGGGCAGCTATTCACGATGTCGCTCGTCCTTTGCGGCGGCGCCTGGATATTCGGGACATTGGTCCATTGCATCAGGCGAAGAGGGGGTGGGGTAGAGATCATCGTGGCCGTGATCGCAGGCCTGTTCATCGCCGCCGAGCTATCCTTTATCCTTCGCGTGCCCTTGCCGTCCATCTTGCCGTGGTCGGTGGTCGCAATTGTTGGAACTGCGACTGTGGTCAGCTTTGCGGTCATAGCTGATTACTTTCCGCCAGAACTCACCGGTCGTGCCAACGGTGCGTTAAATGTGCTGCACTTCGGTTGGGCATTTGTTTCTCAGTTCGGGACCGGCTTCATCTTGCAGCAATGGGCACTCGTGGATGGCCACAGGACCATCCTGGCCTATCAGGTCGCATTCGCTGTCAATGTCGCGGTGCAGATCACCGCCTTCGTCTGGTTCGCTCTACCATGGCTTGGATCCTTCGGACGGCGGATGCGTTCAATTCCGCTCTTCTTGCCTGCTTGCTTGTCCGACAAGGCCGAAACGTTCATGCCGTACGAACAATTTCTCGTGGTCATGCCAGCGGATACCGATTCGGAGTGGTGAGCCACGTCCGCAGCAAGCTTGCCGACGAATAGCATCAGCATTCAGCAGCGCTCCGGTTCGCTTCGCGGTGCGAAGAAGAGCTTTCGGTCTTTCTTTTTGTACGCCAATCTACGCTTACCGTAAGCGCTTGTTGCGCCAAATCCATTGGTGCTTTTTCTAATCAACCCACCTGAGAACGCTCCAGACGCTCTCATTCGGTGGGGACGGCAGTGGCAATCCATTCCATTCAATCGGAAGCGAATTCGCGCGGCGCGCGAATGCTGCGGAGCGCACTTGGCGCGGCGATCGCAGGCTACCTGGAAGACGACGCAATCGTCGAGGTCATGCTCAATCCCGATGGGCGGCTTTGGATTGACCGACTGTCGAGTGGCTTGGCCGACACTGGCGAAACCCTGTCCGCAGCTGATGGCGAGCGCATCGTTCGTCTGGTGGCTCACCATGTGGGCGCGGAGGTGCATGCCAGCTCACCACGCGTGTCGGCCGAACTTCCGGGAACCGGCGAGCGTTTCGAGGGCCTGTTGCCTCCGGTCGTTGTTGCCCCTGCTTTCGCCATCCGCAAGCCCGCGGTCGCTGTGTTCACGCTCGACGACTACGTTACCGCCGGGACCATGACCAACAGGCAAGCGAAGGCCCTGAGGAGTGCGGTCGCCGATCGCAAGAACATCTTGGTGGCCGGTGGCACTTCGACCGGCAAGACGACACTGGCCAATGCTCTTCTGGCCGAGGTAGCGAAGACCGCTGATCGCGTCGTCCTGATCGAAGATACGCGCGAACTTCAATGCAACGCGCCCAATCTTGTAGCGTTACGGACCAAGGACGGCGTAGCCACGTTGTCTGACCTCGTTCGGTCCTCACTTCGCCTGCGTCCTGACCGGATTCCAATCGGCGAGGTCCGCGGTGCGGAAGCGTTGGACCTGCTCAAGGCCTGGGGCACCGGTCACCCCGGTGGCATCGGCACCATTCATTCGGGTAGTGCGCTCGGCGCGCTGCGGCGGCTCGAGCAACTCATCCAGGAAGCGGTCGTCACGGTTCCCCGTGCCCTGATCGCCGAGACCATCAACCTCGTCGCCGTGCTCGCAGGTCGCGGAGCTGACCGTCGCCTTGCAGAACTCGCTCTCGTGACGGGGCTCGGGACCGCCGGCGACTACAGCCTTTCACCAGCAGGAGACTGACATGCGTCCACGATTCCGTATTCTTCGAGAAGCTGCTTTGCTGGCGATGGCCAGCCAGGTTGTGCTGACGACAGCGCCCGCATGGGCGGCCGGCTCGAACATGCCGTGGGAGCAGCCGCTCAATCAGATCCTGCAGTCGGTCGAGGGGCCCGTCGCCAAGATCATCGCGGTCATCATCATCGTTGTGACCGGGCTGACATTGGCATTTGGGGACTCGTCGGGTGGCTTCCGCAGGCTGATCCAGATCGTGTTCGGTCTGTCGATCGCGTTCGCCGCCTCGAGCTTCTTCCTGTCGTTCTTCTCCTTCGGCGGCGGCGTGGTGATCTGATGAATGAGGCGGTCGCAGGCTTTGTCGTGCCCGTTCACCGGGCTCTGACCGAGCCGATCCTGATGGGCGGTGCGCCGCGGTCGGTCGCGATCGTCAACGGCACGCTTGCCGCGGCCCTTGGACTTGGACTGCGGCTGTGGATCGCGGGTCTGGTCCTCTGGTTCATCGGCCACATGGCCGCCGTCTGGGCCGCCAGGCGCGATCCCGCCTTCGTCGATGTGGTGCGCCGGCATCTGCGCATTCCCGGTCATCTCAACCTCTGAGCGCTCGTGATGATGAATCTCGCCGAATATCGCCGCTCCAATGCCCGTCTCGCCGACTTCCTGCCCTGGGCAGCCCTGGTCGACGAGGGGATCATCCTCAACAAGGATGGCTCTTTCCAGCGGACAGCGAAGTTCCGGGGGCCCGACCTCGATAGCGCGGTGCCAGCTGAACTTGTCGCGGTCGCCGGTCGTCTGAACAACGCACTTCGCCGCCTGGGATCTGGCTGGGCCGTGTTCGTCGAGGCGCAGCGCCATTTTGCCGGCAGCTATCCTCCGAGCACCTTTCCGGATGTCGCATCCGCGCTGGTCGACGCCGAGCGCAGGGCCCAGTTTGAGGAGGCTGGCGCGCACTATGAGTCCAGCTTTTTCCTGACCTTCCTCTATCTGCCACCGGAGGAGGGCGCAGCCAAGGCAGAGCGACTGCTCTATGAGGGGCGCGATCGGACAGTTGGAGCCGATGCCCGCGAGGTGCTTCGCGGCTTTGCTGATCAAACCAGCCGCGTGCTCGGGCTTCTTGAAGGCTTCATGCCCGAATGCGCCTGGCTCGATGATCAGGCCACGCTGACGTACCTGCACTCGACGATCTCGACCAAACGCCATCGCGTTCGCGTGCCCGAAATTCCCATGTACATCGATGCGCTGTTGAACGACCAGCCGCTGACCGGCGGTCTCGAGCCGATGTTGGGCTCGGCCAATTTGCGAGTTCTCACGATCGTCGGCTTCCCGGGAGCAACGACGCCTGGAATTCTGGATGACCTCAATCGCCTGCCATTCTCGTACCGCTGGTCGACCCGGGCGCTCATGCTCGACAAGACCGATGCCACCAAGCTTTTGACCAAGATCCGCCGCCAGTGGTTCGCCAAGCGAAAATCGATAGGCGCCATTCTCAAGGAGGTCATGACCAACGAGGCATCGACGTTGCTCGACACCGATGCTCACAACAAGGCGCTGGACGCCGACGCCGCCCTGCAGGAACTGGGTTCGGACCAGATCGGGCAAGCTTTCGTCACGGCGACCATCACCGTGTGGGATGCAGATCCCAATGCTGCCGATGAAAAGCTCCGCCTGGTCGAGAAGGTCGTTCAGGGTCGCGATTTCACCTGCATGATCGAGACGGTGAACGCCGTGGAAGCCTGGCTCGGCAGTCTGCCCGGGCACGTCTACGCCAATGTGCGGCAGCCGCCGGTTTCGACCCTCAACCTCGCCCATATGATTCCGATGTCGGCCGTATGGGCGGGTGAGGCGCGGGATCTGCATTTTGGCGGTCCGCCACTGCTGTTCGGCAAGACCGAGGGATCAACCCCGTTCCGGTTTTCGCTTCACGTCGGTGACGTCGGCCATACCTTGGTGGTGGGGCCGACAGGTGCGGGCAAGTCGGTGCTGCTTGCCCTCATGGCAATGCAATTCCGCCGTTACCCGAACTCCCAGGTGTTTGCGTTCGATTTCGGCGGTTCGATCCGGGCGGCCGCACTTGCCATGGGTGGCGACTGGCACGATCTCGGCGGTGCCTTGTCTGACGGAGGCGATCAACCCGTCGCGTTACAGCCGCTGGCCTGGATCGACGACGCTTCCGAGCGCGGATGGGCTACCGAATGGATTGGTGCGATCCTGGCACGCGAAAAGGTCGAGATCACCCCAGAGGTCAAGGACCATCTGTGGTCGGCACTGACGTCTCTCGCTTCCGCGCCGAGGGAGGAGCGCACCCTGACCGGCCTGGCAGTCCTTCTGCAATCGAATGCCCTGAAACGCGCTCTGCAACCCTACTGCCTTGGAGGTCCGTCCGGACGCCTGCTTGATGCTGAATTCGAGCGCCTTGGCGAATCCTCCGTCCAGGCGTTCGAGACCGAAGGGTTGATCGGGACAAGCGCGGCGCCAGCCGTGCTGGCGTACCTGTTTCATCGCATTGGAGATCGGCTCGACGGCCGGCCGACACTCCTCATTGTCGATGAAGGCTGGCTCGCCCTCGACGATGATCATTTTGCCGGCCAGCTTCGCGAGTGGCTGAAGACGCTTCGCAAGAAGAATGCGTCCGTCATCTTCGCAACCCAGTCGCTTTCGGACATCGACGGCTCGGCAATCGCACCAGCGATCATCGAAAGCTGTCCAACACGCTTGTTGCTGCCGAACGAGCGGGCGATCGAACCGCAGATCACGGCCATCTATCGCCGCTTCGGGCTGAATGATCGCCAGATCGAGCTTCTGAGCCGGGCAACGCCCAAGCGGGATTACTACTGCCAGTCGCGTCGCGGCAATCGGATGTTCGAACTTGGACTTGGCGAAGTTGTGCTCGCCTTTTCAGCCGCCTCCTCCAAGACCGACCAGGCAGCTATCGAGCGGCTTCTTGCCGAGCATGGAGCGGATGGCTTCCTGCCTGCCTGGCTCCAGCACCGCGGCGTCGCCTGGGCCACGGACCTAATTCCCAGTCTCGTCAATCTGGAGAAATCGCAATGAGGCGCCTTGGTCTATTCGCCGCCCTCGGCGCGATCGCGCTGACGCTTTGCGTCACGGTACCCGCACAAGCGCAGTGGATCGTCTTCGATCCCAACAATTACGTCCAGAACGTGCTGACCGCCGCGCGCGAGTTACAGCAGATCAGCAATCAGATCACCTCGTTGCAGAACGAGGCGCAAATGCTGATCAACCAGGCCAGGAATCTGGCAAGCCTGCCGTATTCCTCGCTCCAGCAATTGCAATCATCGATCCAGCGAACCCAGCAGTTGCTGGCCCAGGCCCAGAGGATCGCCTACGACGTCCAGCAGATCGACCGCGCGTTCTCGACCAGCTACGCGCAGGCCAGCGGCAGCCAGTCCAGCCAGCTGCTGATCAACAACGCTCAATCGCGGTGGCAGAATTCGGTCGCCGCGTTGCAGGACGCGCTGCGGGTCCAGGCCGGTGTCGTCGGCAACCTCGATACCAATCGCGTCCAGACATCGGCGCTCGTGACGTCGAGCCAGGGCGCCAGCGGCGCCCTGCAGGCGACCCAGGCCGGCAATCAGATCCTCGCACTTCAGGCGCAGCAGCTTGCCGATCTCACCGCCACTGTCGCGGCACAGGGCAGGGCGCAGAGCCTTGAAGCGGCGCAGCGCGCCGCAGCCCAGGACCAAGGGCGCGAACAGCTCCGGCGGTTTCTGACACCGGGGCAGGGCTATCAATCCCAGGACGTGCGGATGTTCCACTGATGACTGATACAGGCCCATTCAAAGCGCTATCGCTGCTTATGTCGGTCGGGGTACTGGTCGTCGCGGGCTGCGCGATCCAGCTTCGTGGCGGGGAAGATATCTCTGCGTCGCCAACGGCAGAGCAGACCAAAGACGTCGATCGTTCCGAGCTTGCGCGCTGCCGCACCGTCTCTTCGGAAGATGCAGCGGACTATCAGCATTGCCAGAAGATCTGGGCTGAAAACCGCCGTCGCTTCTTTGGCAGGCGGGACGGTGCTGCTGCTGCAGAAACGGGCGTGACAGCCGCGCCAAAGGATCAGGGGCGGCTGCCGCAGGGATATCCGTCCGTCGGGGTGCCCGAGGAAGCTAAGCCATGACCGGCACCGGCATCATCGACCAGTTCCTGGAGACATTCACCCGCTACATCGACAACGGCTTCGGGCTTTTGGGTGGCGAGGTCGGGTATCTCGCGACAACGCTGGCCGCCATCGACATCACGCTTGCCGCGCTATTCTGGAGCTGGGGGACGGACGAGGACATCATCGCGCGCCTCGTCAAGAAAACGCTATTCGTTGGCATTTTTGCGTATCTGATCGGTAATTGGAACAATCTCGCACGGATCGTCTTCGAGAGCTTTGCCGGCCTCGGCCTGAGAGCGTCCGGTTCAAGCCTCTCCGCGTCAGACTTCTTGCGGCCAGGAAAGATCGCCCAGGTCGGACTCGACGCCGGAAGGCCGATGCTCGATTCGATCTCAAACCTGATGGGCTACATCAGCTTCTTCGAGAATTTCGTCCAGATCGTCGTTCTCCTGTTCGCGTGGGTCGTGGTGCTGCTCGCCTTCTTCATTTTGGCGATCCAGCTGTTTGTCACCCTGATCGAGTTCAAGCTCACGACGCTGGCCGGCTTCGTGCTCATTCCCTTTGGCTTGTTTGGCAAGACGGCATTCGCCGCGGAGCGGGTCCTCGGCAACGTCATATCGTCCGGGATCAAGGTTTTGGTCCTGGCCGTCATCGTCGGCATAGGCTCAACCCTGTTTTCGCAGTTCACGACGGGCTTTGGCGGCGCGCAGCCAACGATTGAAGATGCGATGACGCTGGTGCTCGCGGCCCTGTCTTTGCTGGGTCTCGGTATCTTCGGTCCCGGAATCGCAAACGGCCTGGTATCGGGTGGACCTCAGCTCGGCGCCGGCGCCGCGATCGGGACGGGCCTTGCCGCCGGCGGCGTCGTTGCGGCAGGTGCCGGCCTTGCCGCCGGTGGCGCTGGTGTCGCTGGTGGTGCGCTCGCAGGCGCGGGGCGCGGTGGAGCTGCCGTCGTGAGTGGCGCATCCGCGGCGTATCGAAGCGGAGGCCTTGCTGGTGTCGCGGAGGCGGGTGGCTCGGCTCTCATGAGCCCGTTACGTCGAGCCGCGGCCGCATTCGCTAGCAGCGGGCAAGCGGGTGAGCGGGCTGCGAGTACCTCCACAGAGGGGCAGCCCGATTGGGCGCGGCGCATGAAGCGGGCCCAGACCATTCGGCACGGCGCGTCGGCGGCCGGCCACGCGGTGCGATCCGGCGATCATGGCGGCAGCGGCTCGTCTGTCGATCTCTCGGATGGAGAGCGCTGACAGGCAGCATCCGGCAATTTGCCGCCCTCCGCAAGCAGCGGCGTCAAGCGGCACACGGTAACACTCGAAATTCATCACTCGATCTCAGGGGCGACCATTCATGTTCAGACGACCTTCCGTTCACTACGGGCGTATGCCCGAACCGGTCACGCCGTACCAAAAAGCAGCGCAAGTCTGGGACGAACGCATTGGATCGGCGCGCGTGCAGGCCAAGAACTGGCGCTTGTTGGCCTTTGGTTGCCTCATGCTCTCGGGCGGCCTGGCCGGTGGACTTGTTTGGCAGTCAGCGCAGGGATCGATTACGCCATGGGTGGTCGAGGTCGATCGTCTCGGCCAGGCCCAACGTGTCGCGCCAGCCAACATCGACTATCAGCCCACCGACGCCCAGATCGCCTATCACCTGGCGCGCTTTATCGAGGACGTCAGAGGCTTGCCGGCCGACGGCATCGTTCTGCGCCAGAACTGGCTTAGGGCGTATGACTTTACGACCGATCGTGGCGCGGCCGCGCTCAACGATTTTGCACGCAACAATGACCCTTTTGCCAAGCTGGGCAAGGCGCAGATCTCCGTCGATGTCTCGAGCGTCATTCGCGCGTCTTCAGAAAGTTTCCGGGTCGCGTGGACCCAGCGCGTTTACGACAATGGCTCGCTGAGTGCGACCGAGCGCTGGACCGCGATTCTCACAGTGGCAATCGAGACGCCGCGCGATGCCGAACGCCTGCGCAAGAATCCCCTTGGCGTCTACGTCCGCGCCATCAACTGGTCAAAGGAGCTGGGGCAGTGATCAAGACGACGCGCGACACGTGTTCAAAAGGTTCGATCCAATACCGCAGGTTCAGTTCGAGGAGATGCAAGCTCGCGGCTTTGAGGCGAGCCCTTCTACCAGCTCTGCTACTTGGCACATCAGCCCTCGCTGGATGCGCCACCTACATTCCGCCGGAAATCAGCTATGACGCCGAGGTCCCGCCGTTGGCAGCAGCTCCAGTGGCGCTCGATGATCGACCTCACCCGCTTCACGTTCCACCGCTTTGGAAGCCCGTTCTCGGCGGCAAGTCGGGCACCAAGGAAGACGCCGAGCCCGTAAGCCGGGTTGAGACCGCAAACAGCGCGGCGCGCGTCGAGCCGCGCAAAAGGGGGTACTTCAATGCGGCGCAGATCTACGCCTTCAGCCCCGGGGCGCTGTATCAGGTCTACGCTGCTCCCGGACAGATCACGGACATTGCGCTGGAAGAGGGAGAGCAATTGACGGGATCCGGACCGATCGCGGCCGGTGATACCGTGCGCTGGGTCGTCGGAGATACCGAGAGCGGGAGCGGGGATACGCGTCGCGTCCACATCCTGGTCAAGCCGACCCGCGCGTCGATCGAAACCAATCTTGTCGTCAACACCGACCGGCGCACCTACCTGATCGAGCTACGCTCCCGCGAGCGGCCGTACATGCCGTCTGTTGCCTGGTACTATCCGGAAACCGTTCGCGAACGGTCGCGCTCAGTCGCTCTCACCCCGGCTATTCCAGATCCAGCGCAGCGTGTCTTTCGTTACGCGATCGAGGGCGACAGTCCACCCTGGCGGCCGCTCGCAGCGTATGACGACGGCCGAAAAGTCTATATCGAATTCCCGCAAGGGATCGTGCAGGGCGAGATGCCGCCGCTCTTCGTCATCGGCCCTGACGGCAAGACCGAACTCGTCAATTATCGCGCCTACGGCAATGTACTGATCGTGGACCGGTTGTTTGCAGCCGCAGAATTGCGGTTGGGCGGTGAGCACCAGCAAAAAGTCAGAATCGTCAGGACTGACGGGAGGCCGTCGTCATGAACACTCAGAACGAAAACAATCCTGACGCGGTCAATCTGCCGCAAACACCGGAGGAGCAATCCAGGACCTTCCGCCTCCGAGCAGAACCCCCGCGGGTCACCCGATTGTCTCGCAAGGTACTGGCGGGAGGGAGCGCGGTTGCCCTGCTGGTCATCGGCGGAGCCGTATTGTGGTCATTGCAAAGCAACCGACCCCGCAACCAGACGACCGACGAACTCTATAGCACGGATCATCACAATCTTGCCGACGGTATTGAAGCGCTGCCGAAGGACTACACTGGCGCTTCACGCCAAACCGTGCCGCAGCTTGGTCCACCGCTCCCAGGCGACCTCGGTCGGCCGATCCTGGCCGCTCAAGGCCAGTCGCCGACGACTGGCGGAGATCCGGAACAGCAACGCCGGGATCAAGAGAGCGAGGCGGCCCGTATCAGCCATCTGTTCGCTTCGACCAATGGGAGAGAAGTCCGTCCCGCGGCTGCGCCTGCTGGAGGCGAGCGCTTCGTGCCGCCGAATGCAACGAGCACCAGCGAGGATGGATCTGCGCAAAACGCGCAGGACCGAAAACTTGCCTTTGTGAACGGTTCTGTGGATCGCCGCACGGTCAGCCCTGACCGCGTCGCCAAGCCCGCTTCACCATACATTGTGCAGGCCGGGACGGTGATTCCAGGAGCGCTGATCACGGGGATCAGGTCAGACCTTCCCGGGCAAGTCACGGCGCAGGTGACAGAAAATTTATACGACACTCCGACCGGCCGCTCTTTGCTCGTGCCCCAAGGAGCGAAGCTGATCGGCAGCTATGACAGCCAGGTAGCGTTCGGCCAGTCGCGAGTGCTGCTGGTCTGGACCCGGCTTATCATGCCGAACGGCCGCTCGATCGTTCTGGAGCGGCAGCCCGGTGCCGACAGCGCCGGCTATGCAGGCCTCGAAGACCAGGTCGACAATCACTGGGGTGAGTTGTTCAAGGCGGCTGCGCTGTCGACGTTCTTGGCTGTAGGGACAGAGCTAGGTGCGGGGTCCGACACCAATAGCAACGACAGCGCCATCATCCAGGCGCTGCGGCATGGTGCCTCGGACTCGCTAAACCAAACTGGACAGCAGGTGGTTCGGCGCAGCCTCAATATTCAACCAACGTTGACCATCCGCCCGGGCTTTCCGATCCGCGTCCTTGTCAATCGCGATCTCGTTCTCGAGCGATACAGAGAGTAAAGGCACCTATGGCCAAGCTTAAGATTGGAGCGCTACCTGACGACAAGCCCGTTAGGGTCAGCGTTGAGTTGCCGGCTTCTGTACATCGGGATCTGCTCGCCTATGCGAAAGCCGTTGCAAGCGAATCCGGTCAACCCATCAGCGAACCGGGTAAGCTTATCGCACCGATGCTGGCGCGGTTCATGGCTACGGATCGCGGCTTTGCAAAATTTCGACGCGCGGTTCACTCGCCGGAGGACAGCAAAGGGTAACGTTCAGCGAGGAGTTTGAGAAAAATATCCAAGGCTGGATTGTCGTTATCGGCTCGCCAATGTGCCGAAAAGTCAACCCGGGTCGGCCCCGTCCCATCTCGTAACTCGCGATAGACCAAACCAGCTAGGCTCGCGCCAACATCTGATTCCAGGACCAGGCTGATCCCGAGCTTCATGCTGACGAGACTCTTGATGATACCGCGGCTGACGTCGTGGCGTTCGATCTTCGGTCGATCCGCAGGAGAAACAAGCTTTGATATCAAGAGATCCTCTAGCTCGCGTCCGGGATCGTGCTGGCTCAGCACGACGGTCTCATTTCGGAGATCGGTCCAATGGACTACAGTTTCTGTTGCCAATGCGTGATTGTCCGGCAAAGAAACCAGGATACGCTCACTCCAAAGTGGGTGAACGCTATTGTCCGGCAGTCGCGCGCCCCCAGCCACGATGAGAACGTCCGCTGTGCCATTTCGCAGCGCCGTCTCGAGATGCGTTCGCGACCGCTCGACCGTCGCGAGTTCGACCCGAGGATGCCGGTTCTTGAATTCGCTAAGTGTTGCTCGCAGATTGCCTGCTGAAATGGAGGTGCAAAAGCCGATCGAAAGGCGGCCAACTTCGCCTCGGCTATTCGACTTTGCTGTTGCTACCAGCACATCGACCTGCTCCAAAATTAACCCAGCCATCCTCAGAACGCTTCGTCCAGCCGGCGTCGGCTTTACGCCCCCGCCCGAGCGCTCGAATATGGCAACGCCGATCAGATGCTCAAGCTGACGAATGGATCGGCTCAGGATTGAGTGTCGAACGGACAGCAGCTCGGCGGCTTGCCGAATACTCCCATAGTCTGCGGCTGCTACCGCAAATCGAAGCTGCTGCAGGTCGACCGCGTGCCCCCGGGACGTCCGTGACTGGTCCATTTTCTCGTTTTCGTAATTCGCGAACTGACTGATTTCGAAGTGCTGCAGGCAGCAATTTCGTTTGAGAACTAACAGAACTCCTCGTCTCGCGATTGCAGGAAAGCAGCATCGAGCTTCAGCGTGTGCCTGACGGCCGGCAATCAACCGGATGGTGGAGGCTTGCGACTGTTTGTTTGGCTGATACTGCATCAGGCTTGCGTCCGATGATTGCTTGGCCCGTAATTTGCTTGACTATGCGGCGCGCCTGTCACAGCGTTGTTGGCCATGCGACGCGCAGACGTCCGCCATCGGAGAAACATTCGGGGAGGTAGGTCATGATTGCGCTGTTGGGCCGGTCGGATCCGGCAACCACGCAGGCCGTCCAGTTCGCAAGAGGGATTCTCGAGGGGGCTGCGACCGTGTTTTACGAGGTCGACAGTAACCTCAATCTCAATCGCTTCGTGCTCTCAAGCGGCGTCCCGTCGGGCTTTCACGACCAGTATCTGGCCGGGATGAACCGGCTCGATCCACTGCATCCGCGTTCCGCAACCAATCAGCCAATTGCGCGGCTCAGTGTCGTCATCGGTCGATGTGCCACAAAGGAAGCGCTGACCTTCCGCACCTTCGCCGGACAGTGTGGTATCGCCGACATACTCGAATTCTTCTTCCGCCGTAACGATCGGATCGTGGCGGGGATGAGCGTGCTTTGGGGATCCGGTTGCAGGATCCCCGACGGCGCGATGAACATCGCCGAGAAGATCCACGATTATCTCGAGTTCAATTTGACGCGTTGCCTGACGCCTTCGCCAGACGAGCCCGCGCGCTATGGCCTGACCTCACGTGAGCTCGAGGTCATCGACCTGCTCTGCTGCGGCCGGACCAATCGCGAGATTGGCGAGTGCCTGAATATCGGCCTCGCCACCGTGAAGACGCACCTGATCCATATCTTCGAGAAGCTCGGTGTCGAGACCCGCTCGGCCGTCGTCGCCCTGATGTCGCGACCACACTGAGTCTAACCTCGCTGAGCCTTGCCTCACTGAGTCCTGCCTCCACGACCCCATCCACCATCCGGTTGATTGCTGCCTCGTGCGCGGCGGGTTTAGAGATTGGCGTCGTTTTGGCTATTGAGGCCGATGCGGCCGCCGACATGACTTCTTTCCGGTGGTACGCAAGCTGTCCACCCAAGGGTTGATTGTTACCGTTCGGCACGTTCGCCAAGCTCGGTCTCAGGGAGCGCTTCATGGCGGACGTACCCGTTTGCAAGACGGAGCTTGGCAGCGTCATTGGTGTGTCGGTGGTGGGGTCCGTCGATGCGGCGGACCATGCCGGCCGCTTCCACGGCTGGGACCTGCGGATAGACCAGGTGTCGTCCGGGCGTTTTGCCGGGCGGCTCGTGATGATCCGGCTCGGCAGTCTCGAGATCATCAGGGAAACCATCTCGCAGGCGCTGATCAAGCAGGGCTCGGCTTGGCCGGATTCACTCGTCTTCAGCCTGCCGCTGGCGGCCTCCAACGAGGCGCATTTCAACGGTCGGCCCTTGGCCTTTCCGAATGTATTGCTCAGCGACGGAGCGGACCTGCTGCCCTTGCTGACGCCGACGCAGCTCGATGTGGTGTCGATAGCTATTGCCCGCAAACGCCTGACGTCGTTGCTCGAAACGCTTGGCGAGAGGCGGGCCGCCGACTTAGTTGCCGGTCATCGCCAGCAGAATCATTGCTTCACTGGATCGCCCGGCGCGCTATCGGCACTCCAGCATGGTTTTCGTGAGATCTGCGACCAGGGGAATCGACTTCAATCTGCGATCGGATTTGCCCGCGCGCGAGCGTCCGTCGAAGACGCCGTCGTTGATGCTCTCGCTGACATCCTGTCGGAAAATGCCTGGCGCGATGTCAACGGCGTGACCGCGCAAAAGCGGATTGTGGATCGAATCAAAGAGTGCGTGTTCGCTCATGCCGATGATCCTCCGAGCATCGCCGAGCTGTGCCGCCATGTCGGTGTCAGCCGCCGGACGCTGCAAGGCTGCTTTCAGGATGCGCTCGGGCTGACGCCGTTACAGTATCTACGCATGCTCAGGCTGAACGCCGTGCGTCGCGAACTGCGTGCGCTCGCCGCGGCGAGGCAACCGGTGTCAATCGGCGATGTTGCGGCGCGGTGGGGCTTTTGGCACTGGAGCCGCTTTACCGAAAACTATCGGCAGCTGTTTGGCGAGCTGCCGTCGCACACGGTGCGGCGTGTTCGATCTGCATCAGTTTAGGAATCTCGCATCAACGCCTCCGCGTTTGCCGAATCCGGATAACGCCGGTCAGCGGCCCGTTCCAAGATTTCGCCCGCAACTGCTGCGCCGCGCACGACCGGTCGTCGATCGGGACGTGACCGACGCAGCGATAACGGGGCTGGGGGCTACATGACGATCAACGGACGAATTGCTGCGGCGGCACTTGTCGCGGTCAGCGCGGGCGCAAACAGCGCCAATGCATTCGAGTTCGGTTCCGCCGGCTTTGCGCAAAAGCCCGGGATCACGCTCGGTGGCGGAACGGCCGGCGCACCGCCGCCCGGTCTTTACAGCTTCAACCAGGTTTTCACCTATCAGTCGAAACTTGTCGGTCCCGGCGCGCCGAATGTCGGTGGCGCGGCGACGCCGGTGCATACCGCAACCGAAGCGTCGGGTCTGTTGTGGGTGCCGGGCTGGACCTTATTCGGTGCGACTTATGATGCAGTCATCGTGCAGCCCTGGATCATGGTGGACGTCGGTTCGCCGATCAACGTCCAGCAAGCCGGCGTGCACAACACCTACATCGTGCCGGCGGAGTTGAGCTGGAAGCTCGGCGACAGCGGCTTTTTCGTCAAGACCGGCCTCGGCATTTACGTGCCGAACGGTTCGATCAGCGGGCCAGCCGGACTGAACAGCGTCGGCAATCCCTGGTGGACCTTCCAGCCCGAACTGGTGGTGTCGTATTTGAAAGACGGCTGGAATCTGACGGCCAATCTGTTCCAGGAGATCAACACCGCGAACTCGATCACCGGCTATCGTTCCGGCGACATCTTCCACGCCGAATTCACGGCCACCAAGACGATTGGAAACTGGACGTTCGGGCCGGTGGCCTATTATGCCGGCCAGGTGACCGACGACAAGTCGAGCGCGTTCTATGGCAACGCGATCAACGTCAACCGGTACAATAACTGGGCCGGCGGCGGTTTGATCGGCTACAATTTCGGGCCGGCTGCGTTGACGGTCTGGGCCACGCACGAATTCTCCTCGACGGTGTCCGGCGGCACCGCCGGCCCGCCCGGCCTCGACACCGCCGCGATCACCAAGGGCTATTCGGTGTTCGCCAATCTGAGCTTCCGGCTGTGGGGACCCGATGCTCCCCCGCCGCCGACCAAGCGGCCGACCTTCACAAAGTAAGATGCTCACCCAGTTAAGTAGGCGGCAACACGTCCCGTTCTGCGGCGTGCAATGGGTAGCCATAAGGGAATCGCGTTGATCCTGGTTCCTTGGCGGCTTTGCCGTTTGCTGTTCAAAACGTGCTCGGCCGAGAGCATCCACCGCATGGTGGATTGTTCGTAACGGCGACATGCCGAACTTTTCGCTGATCGAGCAGTCGGTGCGCGATTGCATCGGTGTGCGCCTGCTCGACGTGCACCGCATGCCGCCATGCCCTGCGGCGGGCCTCGCGCTAAACGACGTATCGGAAGGGACACAGCGATGAAAAAGATCACTTACGCCACGGCTACTGATCTCGCCAAGATGCTCGCGACAGGCCGGATCAGCGCCTGCGAGTTGTTGGACGAAAATCTTGCGCGGGTGCGGCAGCTCAATCCACAGATCAATGCCGTGGTGGCGCTGGACGAGGAGGGTGCGCGCAGATCGGCCAAGGAGGCGGACGCGGCGCGGGCCCGTGGCGCATCCCTCGGCCCGCTGCACGGCGTGTCGATGACGATCAAGGACACGTTCGCCGTCACCGGCATGACCGCGACCTGCGGGCTCGAACCGTTGCGCGACTATCGCCCGGCGATCGACGCGGCCGCGGTCGCAAAGCTGCGCGCGGCCGGCGCGATCATCTTCGGCAAGACCAATCTGCCCCCGGCGGCGGCCGACCATCAGTCCTGCAACTCTCTGTTCGGGCTAACGCGCAATCCCTGGAATGGCGACCGGACGGTTGGTGGCTCCTCCGGCGGTTCGGCGGCGGCGCTGGCGGCCGGCTTCACGCCGCTGGAGCTTGGCAGCGACATCGGCGGCTCGATCCGCGTGCCCTCGCATTTTTGCGGCGTCTATGGCCACAGGCCGAGCTACGGCATCGTGCCGCTCGACGGACATATCCCGCCGCCGCCCGGCCATTTGTCGGAGCCCGAGCTCGCTGTCGTTGGTCCGTTAGCACGCTCTGCGTTCGATCTCGAACTGATGCTCGATTTAATCACCGACGCGCCGGAGCTGAAGCGGACGGCGTACCGCCTCGCGTTACCGCCGGCGCGGCACACGGATCTACGCGACTTCCGGGTTGCTGTCTGGAATGATGCGAAGGCTTTTGCGCTGGATGGAGCCTATGCCGCCGCGATCGACGGGCTGGTCGAGGATCTGACGCGACTTGGGGTGAAAGTCGACACCACCGCGCGGCCGGCGATTGATCCGACGGAGAGCTTTCGCGTCTACATGCAGACGTTATTCGGTATCATCGGCGTGGGTGTCCCGCCGCCGGCGCGCGATGAGATCATCGCAGGTGGTAAGGCGGCGCCGGAGGGCAGCTATCCGCGCATGGTGGCGGAGGCGATGGGCCAGAGCCTTGCGCAATTCGCCGATGCCGCTGAGGCGCGCGAAAAACTGTTCCGCGCCTGGCGCGAGTTTTTCACGCACTATGACGTGCTGTTGTGCCCAATCACACCGACGGTCGCGTTTCCGCATGATGTCGCGCGGATGGACCTGGCTGCGCAGTTTGAGCGTCGGATCGTCGTGAACGGCCGGCCGTCGCCCTACATGGACAATCTGATGTGGCCCGGCCTGGTTACGGTGGCGAACCTGCCGGCCACCGCGATCCCGACCCGGCGACTGGTAGAGGGGCTGCCGGCCGGCGTCCAGATCGTCGGTCCTTACCTCGAAGACCGCACGCCGCTGAAGTTCGCGCAGTTGCTCGAACGGGCGCTCGGGGGCTTCGTCCCGCCGCCTTTGTGAGTATGCTTGCGACGGACGGTTGGATCGGGGATCGCGGACGTCGTGGCTCCGGAGCGGTGCTTGCCGCAGCGATCGTCATCATGCCGGCGTTGCATGCGGAGACCAGGGCTTCTCAACCGGCATCGGCGTCCCATCCGATGTACGGCATGACCGCACGCGAGATTGTTGCTGCCGTCGACCTGCTGCGCAGCGCGGATCTTCTGCACCGACAAGACCATGGCGCCGGCTTCGCTTGCCGATTGCCTCGACAAGGACGGGACGAACGGCCAGCTGTTCGAGCGGGCCATCGCCTGCGTCGCCTCAGGTGGCCACTGATAGGCCGGCGTCGATGCCTTGGACGATTGTCACCACGTCGACCGCCGAGAGGATCAGGGGCGGCGACAGGATGATATTGTTCCCGGAGACGCGGATCATCACCCCGGACTCGTAGGTGGCGTCGGCGATCCTGGCGATCAGCTTCTTGTCGATCAGCTTCTTGCTGTCGCGGTCGGCGACCAGCTCGATCGCGGCCATCAATCCCTTGCAGCGGATGTCCCCGACCAGCACATGCTTCGATTTCAGCCCTTCGAGGGCGGTGGCCAACTCCTTGCCTCGCGCGGCGGCATTCTCGTCGAGTCTGAGGCGCTTCGTTTCGGCCAGCGCCGCAATGCCCGCCGCACAGCCGACCGGATGGCCCGAATAAGTGTAGCCGTGCCCGATCGAGCCGAAGCTGGTGGTGTCGGCCTCGAACGCTTCAGCCACCTTGTCGCCGATCAAGGTCGCGCCGAGCGGGAAATAGCCCGAGGTGATGGCCTTGGCGATCGTCATCATATCTGGCTTCACGCCCCACAGCCGCGAGCCCGACCAGGCGCCGGTCCGGCCAAATCCGGTGACGACCTCGTCCGCGATCATCAGGATGCCGTGACGGTCGCAGATCTCGCGCACGAGCGTCATGAAGCTATCGGGCGGCACGATGACGCCGCCGGCGCCGAGCACCGGCTCCATGATGAAAGCAGCGATTGTGTCGGCACCCTGGAAGGCGATTTCATCCTCCATGTCCGCGGCGCAAAGCTGCGCGAGCTTTGCCGGATCGGTTTCATTGAAGGGATTGCGGTAAGTCCAGGGCGCGGGGACGTGGAACACGCCGGGTAACAGCGGCTCATAGTTGCGGCGGAAATTGGCATTGCCATTGACCGAGGCGCCGCCGAAATGGGTGCCGTGATAGCCCTTCTTCAGCGCCAGGAATTTGGTGCGGTCGCTTTGCCCCTTGATCTTCCAGTACTGCCGCGCCAGCCGTAACGCGGTCTCTACCGAATCCGATCCTCCTGACGTCAGGAAGGCGCGGACCATGCCTTCCGGTTTGAACCACTCGGTCAGCTCGTAGGCGAGCTCGATCGACGGACCGGTCGAGGTGCCGCGAAAGCCGGAATAATAGGGCAGGGCATCGAGCTGATCCGCGATCGCCTGCTTGATCGGATCGCAGCTGTAGCCGAGATTGACGTTCCAGAGGCCACCGACGGCGTCGATCACCCTGCGACCGTCGATATCGGTGACATGCACGCCGTCGCCCTTCATGATGATGCGGGGCGGCTGCGCGCGCATCTCGGCGGGATGCGCCATTGGATGCCAGATCGGCTTGGCATTGTTCTCGATCAGGAAATTCTTGTCGCGCATGGTCTCTCTCGGCTCAGTCGAAGGACAGTCCAAAATGCCGCAAGGCTTCGCCGTATGATGCGCGGGGATTCCTGACGTCGAACAACACGGTTCGCATGCTGCAGGCGGCGGCGCCTGCGATGTTGCGGCGTTGGTCGTCGACGAAGACGCAATCCTCCGCGGCGAGCCCAAGCCTGTCGAGCACGTCCTTGTAGGCTCGCGGATCGGGCTTCAGGATACCGGTATGGGTCGCATCGACGATTGCCACGAAACGCTGCAGGATCGGCAGTTGGTGGCGGAAGGTCGCGCCATAGAACAGATCGAGCTCGTTCGAGAGGATGGCGAGCTTGAAGCCGGCGTCATCGACCATGCGGATGGCACGGTCCGCCTCGGGACGAATGACCGTTGCGGGATCGGCGCCGCGAGCGCGCTGCACGAACGTCTCCATGGCCTGCCAGTCCTCGCCGAGCATGTGCCCGACCTCGCGGCTGCGCGTCAGCCAGTAGTCGCGCTCGGAAATATCTCCGCGCTGCATGGAGGCCCAGAGAGGATCAGTGTCAGGCGCAAAGGGCCCGAGCCATTTCAGCGTGCAGGGCGGTAGGCCCAGTGCCTGCTCGGTCAAATCATGGGTCTCGAACAGGGTCTTTGAGATGACCCCGCCGAAATCCAGCACCAGCGCGCGGGCGAGCGGCGGTTTCACGCGGCGGCCGTGGCCTGGCCGGCCGGCACGATGCCGGCCGCCACCCATCGATCGAAGATCTGCAGCACGCGCTCGGCGAAGGCGGGGTGGTTGATATGCTCCTTCAACTCGTGGAGTTCTACAGGGGGAGCGATGGCGGAGCGCATCTCGGAGACGAACGCCGTCAGCCCTTCGGGATCGTGCAGGGACTCACCCTCGCGGTCCCATTGCTGGATACCGCCGGCCGGCAGCACGAACGCCACTGGCGCCTTGGCTTGCGCGAGCTTTTCGGCAATCGCGCGTGCGATCCGGCGGCGGTCGTCCGGACCCGACGTCGCCGAGGCGAGCAGGCGGTTGTGGGCGTGGAACGGACGATCGGCCAATTCCTTCGGCGTCGGCAGCCAGGCCGGAAAGTCCACCATGTCGATGGCGCCGGGCGCGACGATCTGCGGGATGCCGGCCTTGCCCGCATTCTCCAACCTATCAGCGCCGGAATTCACCACCGAGCCGGTGAGCTGGTTGGCGAGTTCCTGCAGGCTCAAATCCAGCACCGCGGCAAAGCCGCCTTGCGCGGCGATCGATTCCATGGCGCGGCCACCCATGCCCGTGGTATGGAAGATCACGACCTCATAGCCGCGCCGTTCAAGTTGCGGCTTCAACTCCACCATGTAATTGAGACAGCTCTTGCCGAGCGAGGTGATGGCGACGACCGGCCGGTCCTTCTTCGGCCGGATCGCGCTGCGCGCTGCGCCGACGATGGCGCCGCAGGCCTGCGCCAGCACCGATGTGCAGGTGCTGTTGAGGCCATAGAGGCCGCCGGACCACAGGATCATCATCAGGTCGGCTGCGATCCGCTCCGGCGGGATCAAGTGCGAGAATGCGACCGTCGAGACCACGAGCTTCGGCATGCCGAGCGGCAACGCCAGTGCTACGTCGAGCGCGAGATCGGTCCCCATAGTGCCGCCGATGGCGATGACCGCATCGATCGCGTCGGCCTCAGTGAGCTCCCGGGCAAGGGTGGCGGCACCGCGTGCCATCGCTGACATCGCGGAGTTCTCGTCACCGCTGGCGAGGATCGCGGCGATGGTCGTCTGCGTGGCCGCGGCGACGGCATGCTTGTCGTGCTGCGGGCGGTAGGGCGGATCGCCGAGCACGCTGATGTCCATCATCACGGTCTCTCCGCCGGCCCGCGTGATGCGGTCGCGCATGAAGAGTAGCTCGTCGGCCTTGGTGTCGCCGGTGCCGATCAGGAGGATTCGCGGTTTCATGGTTTCGGGCATGATCTGGCAGCACTCACCGATGGCTGAGGGAAGAATGGAACGACGGGCCTGCATCAGAAGGCCGGTCATCAAGGCTTAGCCGCACGCTATGGGCGGCGGCTGCGGGACGACATCCACCCATCGGTTGATTGCCGCTCGGCCGTCATTTCGGAGAGGATTAGACCATGCGAGCGGCGCACCTGACGCTGCTCATGCCAGTGGCCAATTCACCCGACATGCAGCAAGTCCAGATCAATCAATTGAGGTCGGCGGTCATTCCGCCCCAGCAGCTCTTCCTCGGTGGCCGGCCGACGGATGCGCTCGGTGACGCGCGGCTCGACGTGCTGTCGCCGATCGATGGCCGGCGCCTGACCACCATTGCCGACGGTGACACCCGCGATATCGATCTGGCCGTGAAGCTTGCGCGGCAGGCGTTCAGCCATGGCGGCTGGTCGCGGTCGGCGCCGACGCATCGGAAGAAAGTGCTGCTGCGCCTTGCGGAGTTGATCGAGCAACATGCGCTCGAGATCGCGGTGCTCGGCGTCCGCGACAACGGCACCGAGATCGGCATGGCCTACAAGGCGGAGCCGCTGTCCGCTGCCGGCACCTTCCGCTACTACGCCGAGGCGATCGACAAGCTCTACGGCGAGATCGCGCCGACCGGCCGCGAGGTGCTCGGCCTCGTGCATCGCGAGCCGCTCGGTGTCGTCGGCGTGATCGTGCCCTGGAATTTTCCGCTGATGATCGGCGCCTGGAAGATCGCGCCGGCGCTGGCGGCCGGCAATTCGGTCGTGGTAAAGCCGCCGGAGATCGCCTCGCTCAGTTTGCTGTATCTGGCGCGGCTCGCCAGCGAGGCCGGTTTGCCCGACGGCATACTTAACGTCGTTACCGGCCGTGGCGCCTCGGCCGGGGAGGCGCTGGCGTTGCATATGGATGTCGATGCGCTGGCGTTCACCGGCTCGGGTGCGGTCGGGCGACGGCTGCTGGAGTCCTCGGCACGCTCCAACCTGAAGCGCGTCCATCTTGAGCTGGGTGGCAAGTCCCCGAACATCGTCTTCGCCGATGCGCCCGATATCAGTCACGCGGCAAAAGTGTCGGCGAATGGCATCTTCCGGAATTCAGGCCAGGTTTGTGTCGCCGGATCGCGGCTGCTGGTGCAATCATCGATCTATGACCGGTTCATGGATGAGCTGCTGAGCGCGACCGCGCGCCTTAGGGTCGGCGATCCCCTCGATCTGAGCTCGGACATCGGCGCAATCTCCAGCGCCTCGCAATTGCGCCGCAATCTCGATGCCGTTGCGCTGGCGCAGGAGCAGGGCGCCCGGCGACTGACCGGTGGCGAGCAGATCCTGGTGGATAGCGGCGGTCACTTCATGTCGCCGGCGATCTTGGCCGATGTCGCGCCCCGGATGAATCTCTGGCGCGAGGAGGTGTTCGGCCCGGTTCTCGCCGTGGCACAATTCGAATCCGAGGAGAATGCCGTGGCACTTGCAAACGAGTCCCCCTACGGGCTCGCGTCGGCCGTGTGGACCGGCAACCTCTCGCGCGCGCACCGCATGATTCGCGCCATTCATGCCGGGGTCGTGCACGTGAACACCTATGGCGGGGCAGATATCACAGTGCCGCTGGGCGGCTTCAAACAATCCGGCTTCGGGCGCGACAAGTCGCTGCACGCGCTCGATGCCTATACCGACCTCAAGACAGCCTGGATCGCACTATGAACATCACTACCGAAGAGCGTGCCGGAGTCATCGATCGCCTGATCGATGCAGAGCAGGAACGCTTCCGCAAGATGCATCCGCGCTCCGCGGACGCCTGGCAGGAAGGCAAGCGGCACTTCCTTTACGGCGGCCCTTCGCACTGGATGCGCCGTTGGGCCGGCGGTTTCCCCGTTTATGTCGATGAGGCCAGGGGCGCACATATTCGTGACATCGACGGCCATGACTACATCGACCTCTGTCTCGGCGACTCCGGCGGCATGTGCGGCCACGCGCCTGAAGCGGTGACCGACGCGGCACTGCGTCAGTTCAAGCGCGGCGCGACGATGATGATGCCGACCGAGGACAGCCTGTGGGTCGGTGCCGAGCTGTCGCGTCGGTTTGGGCAGCGGCATTGGACGCTGACAACCTCGGCGACAGATGCCAATCGTGCGGCGATCCGGATCGCGCGGATGATCACCAGCCGTCCCAAGGTGCTGGTGTTCTCGGGTTGCTATCACGGCGGCGTCGAGGAGGCGCATGTCGAAATCCGCGATGGCCGCGTCGGCTTGCGGAATATGATTCATCCCAACGGAATCGATCACGACGCCGTCACGCGCGTGGTGGAGTTTAACGATGTCACAGCGCTCGAGGCGGCGCTTGCGCATGGCGACGTCGCCTGCGTTCTGGCCGAGCCACTGATGACCAATTTCGGCATGATCCCAGTCGATCCGGGGTTTCATCTTGCACTGCGCGAGCTGACGCGGCGGAGCGGCACGGTGCTCGTGATCGACGAGACCCACACCCTGTCCTGCGGCCCTCGCGGCTACACCGGAATCCATGCCTTGCAGCCCGACATCTTCGTCGCAGGCAAGGCGATCGCGGGCGGCATTCCGGCCGGCGTGTTCGGGCTGAACCAGGAGATCTCCGAACGTCTCTGGGCCATAGTGCCCCATGTCAATCCGCGCGAGCGCCAATCCGCCCATCTCGGTTTTGGCGGAACGCTCGCCGGCAACGCACTAACGATCGCAACCATGCGCGCGGTGCTGGAAAAGGTGCTGACCGACGAGAACTATGGCCGCATGATCGCGACCGCGACCCGGCTTGCCGACGAGATCCGTGGCTTGATCGAGGCTAATCGTTTGCCCTGGCATGTCACCCAGATCGGCGCGCGTGCGGAAATCATGTTCATGGCGCAGCAGCCGCGCAGCGGCGCCGATGTTATCGCCGGCCGGCAAGCCGGCCTCGAGACGCTGCTGCACGCGTTCTACATGAACGAGGGCATTTTGGTCACGCCGTTCCACACCATGCTGCTGATGTGTCCAGCGACGTCGGATGCGGACATTGCACGGCACACCGCGGTCTTCGTCCGTTTCATCGATCTCCTGCGCAACTCCGGAGTGATCTGACCATGCCGCGTCCCTTCGACCTCTCAGGCAGGATCGCCATCGTGACCGGCGGAGGCAGAGGCATTGGCGCGGCCATTGTCACGCGCCTGGCGGAGGCCGGCGCCACCGTCGTGATCGCCAACCGCACGCGGGAAGTTGCGGAAGCCCTCGCCGCGGAGCTAGCGATCAATGGATTGACGGTGCATTGCGTGCCGTTCGATGCCCTTGACCGTGCCAGCCTGCACGCCATGGTCGACCGCGTCGCGGGACGATATGGCCGTCTCGACATCGTCGTTCACAATGCTGGCGGCTGTCCGTGGTCGTCGCTGGAGGAACTGAACGAAGCCAAGCTGGAGGAAGCGCTGGCGCTGAACCTCAATGCCAGTTTCTGGCTGGCGCAGGCCGCGATCTCGCACATGCGCGCCAATCGCTTTGGGCGCATTCTCGTGACGTCCTCGGTGTCCGCGCGTGTTGCGATGGGTGGTGGCGCGCATTACTCGGCGGCGAAAGCCGGCGTCAACGCCTTCATCCGCGGCGCGGCGTTCGAACTGGCGCGCGATGGCATCACCGTCAACGGCGTCGAGGCAGGGTTCATTGCCAAGCCCGGCCGCGGCACGATGAGTGCGCCGGAGACGCGAGCGAAACTCGAGCGTTTCGTCCCGGTCGGTCGGATGGGGAGTGCCGACGATATCGGTTACGCGATGCTCTATCTGGCTTCCGTCGAAGCGGGATACATGACCGGGCAGACCATCGTCGTCGATGGCGGCAGCACGCTGCCCGAGACCGGTTTTGCGGTGGAGCGGCAATGGGGCCTTGGATGACGGCGCGGCTCGCGGGAAAAACCGCATTGATCACAGGAGCGGCGACCGGCGTCGGTCGCGGTCGCGCGACCGCGCTGATGTTTGCGCAGAACGGTGCACGCGTCGTGTTGTTCGGCCTCGGTGATGCCGAACTTGACGCGGCCGCTGCCGAGGCGGGTGGAGAGCCGGTCCCGGGCGACGTTACCGAGAGCGCCGATATCGTGCGGGCCATCGAAAGCTGCGGCCAACGGCTCGACATCGTGGTCAATGCCGCGGGTCTCATTATTCCGGACCAGCCGCTGGACGTATTAGATGATGTCTGGGCGAAGACGCTCGAGGTCAACCTGACCGGAACTATGCGGGTGTGTCGCGCCGCCTTGCCGCTTTTGAAGCAGCAGGGAGGGGCGATCATCAACATCGCGTCCGTCGCAGCCTTCAATGCGAGTCCAGACAGCACGAGTTACGCGGCGAGCAAGGCGGCTGTGGTCGCCTATACGCGCTCGCTGGCTTACGCGCATGGCGCCGATTCCATCCGCGCCAATGCGGTAGCGCCGGGCTGGGTGCGGACGCCAATGAGCGCCTACGAGATGCAATTGCTGGCGGAGCAGAATGACACGACGGCCGATGCCGAATTCCGGTCTGTCGAACGGCGGATCGCGCTGGGGCGTATGGCCGCGCCTGCCGAGATTGCTGCCTGCTGTCTGTTCTTGGCGTCGGACGAGGCTTCCTTTGTCACGGGCGCTGTTCTCGTGGTGGACGGCGGTGGCCGCTCTCCCACACACAGTCGCGCTATTTGATGCAGGTAATCAGGCGAGCATGGGAGAAGAGAGTTCAGCAGGCGCTTGGGGGGGCGACCTCCTTCGCTATATGAGCGCCTCGATCGCCGACCTTGCGGACGCCTGCAGGCTGTCGCGCGGCGCGCTCTGCTATAGACCACTTTGGGTCTCTTGGTGAGGCGAGCTTGGTCAGGAGGAATTCTTGGATCTCGGGCTCCGGGTCGCGGCGGCTAGACCAGGTCGTAGTTCCAGCCACGGTCTTGAAGCCGGAGCGCGCAAGGCCTCGCAAAATACATGGATAGCTATCGATACAAACTGGTCTTCGCCTATTGCGGAAGACTGAAGCCAGTCGAGATGACCAGATCCGAGTAGTTGTGCGAGGCCGTGCCCTGCAGACCAAAGTATGCTGGTCATGATTTCGAGAGGCGCCGCCGGCAACAGGCCGGCTGTTTGACAGGCTACGATTGTCTTGGCGAACTGGCCGAATGATGTGTCCAATGCCGTTCTGACATTCTCGAGCTCGGTCCAACGCTCCCGCATAGTGGGGTCGAACATGACAATGTAAGCCGCCCTGTTGGTTCGGGCGAAATTCACATAGACAAGCCCCGCCGCAATGAGCCGTTCCCAAGGGTCATCGCCGGCTAGGTCCATTTCCCGACCCTGAATTTGGGCGAGTTCGGCAAAACCGCGGGCCGCGATATCGGCGAGCAGGGCGTCCTTGCTGGCGAAATGCCGGTACACGGCCGAGTGCCCCACGCCCGTCATCTTCGCGATCTCGCGGAGATTGAACGACGGAGTCTGCCGTTGCCGCAGGAGCGACATCGCGGCTGCTAACACGGCCTCGCGCAAATTACCGTGGTGGTGGGCGTCCGGCGTCTTCTTTCGGATTTTCATCGTCGGTCCCGCTGTGAAAACCGTTTCTGCGATACTTGACAGCCACTGTCAAAACGGCAACTCTTAGAAAGTGACCAGTGGTCACTTAACCTTGAACCTTGAGAGAGGCCGATGCGAACCGTAATTCATGGAGGTGAAATCCTTACGCTAGATGCGGCATCGCCCATGGCCGAAGCCATGGTGATCGATGGTGACACCATTCTCGCGACCGGAGATTTGGGCTCGATGCTCACAGTCGCGGGCAAAGGGGCGGGGCGTTTGGACTTGCGCGGCTCGACCGCCATGCCCGGTATTATCGACACACATCCTCATTTCATTCACTTTGCAGCCGTCCTTGGCATGTGTGTCGATATTCTCGACGCCAAGAATCATGACGACATTGCCCAACGTATCCGAGAACGTGCACGGACAGTGCCAGCAGGCGAATGGATTATTACCACCCCGGTCGGCGAGCCTCATTACTTCACCAGGAGGAGCTGGCGCAACCTCGCCGAGGGTTGCCTGCCGAACCGTACGCTGCTCGACGCGATCGCGCCGAACCATCCGGTCATGATTGCCGCGTGGGGTCCGCGCATTCCCAATGTCTGTGCCATGAATACCGTGGCGATGCGCCGTTTAGGGATAACCGCTTCACTACCGTCCCGCGTGAGCGATGTCTGGATCGAAAAAGAGCCAGATGGCGAGCCCAGCGGCATTTTTCGCGGCAGCGTCACCAACTACTACAATCCTGATCCCTTCTGGCTATCCCTGGCGGTCAACCTTCCCATTCCGACTGCCGATGACTGGAACCGTGGTGCGCGGCTGGGACAGCTTATTGCCAACAGCCGTGGTGTGACAGCAGCCTATGAGGGGCACGTCATGGCCCCGGAGCACATCGACGCATATCGGCTTATGCGCGAAGCCGGTGAAAGCACGCTGCGCGTCATGAGCTCGCTTGAAGCAGCGCAGTACGGCTTCGATTATGGGCTGGGGTTGTCGGAAGAGGACTGTCGCTCCAACTTTGCTTTAGCGCTTCGCTCGAGGTCTGTGGAGGACGATCTCTTTCGCATCAACGGTCTTACGCTTTCGCGCGGAGGTCCGTGCTGGCCAGGGTTTCTTCGCGCGGACCAAACGATTCGAGATCCCTACGGTCGTGCAACGCGGGGACACACTTTCGTGCCTCAGAACATCGAGCACGAGGCGATCGAGTTCTGCCTGAAGAACGATCTACGGCTGAACATGGTTCAAGGAGCATACCAGGACCATCGCGAGTTTCTGGAATCGCTCCAGCCCTTCTTGAGTTCTTACGACATTCCATCCAAAGGGTGGATCATGCAGCACAACATCCTCATCAGGCCGGAGACGATTCGGCGCTATGCGGAGCTTGGCTTCCATCTGTCGACAAGCATGAGTTTCACTTGGGGGAAGGGCGACCTCTTCGCTGAGCGAATTGGAAGAGACTGCTTGAGCGACCTCATCCCACTGGGTCGGATGATGGACTCCGGAGCGAACGTAACGCTCGGCAGTGATTGGGGGCCGGCAAGGCCTTTCGAGCATATCGCTTTCGCTGAGACGCACGAGTTTGCAGGTTCAGGCCATCGGAACCTTCAGCCTGGCATGGCGGTGTCGCGGCTCCAGGCTCTGAAAGCCTGGACCAGCTCGGGCGCGACGCTGATGAATTGGAGCGGGATCGGCGCATTGCGCGCAGGCTATAAGGCCGACATTGCGGTCGTCGATCGCAACCCGCTGACCTGTGACAACGATGCGCTTCCCAAAATCCGAGTGCTGAAGACGATGCTCAACGGCCGCGAAGTCTACGATACAGGCGATTTGTCCCTTGTCGCAAAGGTCGACCTTCCAGAAGAGAGGCGTTCGCCGCAGGTCGACACCTTCGCTCGCGCGGCAGGTCCGGCTGCCTGGAAACATATCTGCGGTCCGGCTTGTTCCCACAGCGCGCGAGCATCGGCGGGATCGATGTCAAGTCAAGAAGTGCAGTGAGGGTGAGGGGCGACATGAAGACAATTGAACGCGTGAACGGCGTCGGCATAGTTCTGCTGTTCGGCAGCTGCATGACCATCTTGGCATCCATCCTGGTGGTCCCTATCCTGGTCAAGTTCCAGGCGGCCTACGCCTCGGTCAAACACGTCGAATTGTTGGTGGCGTTGGCGCTGATGGCGCCTGCATTCGTCACGGCGATCGCTTCACCCTTCATCGGCACAGTCATCGACCGTTGGGGAAGCCGCAAATTTTTGGTGTGGGGCACAGCGCTATACGCCGCCTCCGGCGTCGCTCCGCTCTGGCTCGATGGCATAACTGAAATCGTCGTCTCTCGGTTCATTTTCGGTGCCGCTGAAGCCATCGTGATGACGTGCTGCACGTCCATCATCGGTACTCACTTCAGAGGACAGGAGCGCGAACGTTATCTTAATCTGCAAATGCGCTTTATCGGCGTTGCCGGCACAGTTCTCTTTTTTATCAGTGGTGCTCTCGGCGAAATGAACTGGCGGCTGCCGTTCGCGCTCTATGGTCTCGCGCTGCTCCTGATTCCCTTCCAACTGCGACTGCCCCCCCCACAATACGCGCCGCGCACCGATACGCTGGGGTTCGCAGCTACACGGCCGCCAAAGTCCGCGCTGCTTCCCCAGATTACAGTCATGCTGGTTGGCATGATCGCCGTCTACTTACCGCCGGTCCAGTACCCGTTTCTGCTCGCAGATCTGGGTATAACGTCGACACAAGCCATCGGAATGGGGGCCGCTTTCGGAATTCTTTCGGCTACCGCGGGAACGTTGCTGTGGCCCGTCTTACGGAGGCGGTTCAATACGCAATCGATCAACGTCTTGGTCTTTGCGCTGCTGGCAGTGGGGATTTGGTGGCTGTCGCGCATCACCAGCTATGCCGAGAGTTTCGTCGTCCTCGCAGTACATGGACTTGGTGCTGGGATGCTGGTTCCCAATGTCATGGCCTGGACGATGGCCGCCGCAAAACCCTGGCACATGGGCAAGGCAACCGGCCAGGTATACTTCGGTCTGTATTTCGGTCAGTTCTTGAGCCCACTGCTCGTTGCGCCGCTGGCCGCGTCGGTCGGCGGTCTTCGCCCCGCATTGGTCGTCGTCGCCGCCGCGATGGCATTGTTTGCCTTGATCGCCCTCGCCATCGCGCGCGAGTCGACCTTACGCGAGCGGCGAGATACCGCAGCCTCACTCAAATGGTAACTCGACTGCATAGCCATGAAGCATCATTGGCGTCGCGTCGGCGCGATGGACGGGCGTGGCGGTCTTCGCTCAAGATGGCTGTCACTTCGGCCGATCGGGCCGCCCCGGGAGCGCTCCGCGAACATGTGGAAGAGCGAACTGTCCGGGTGTTCTGCGCATACTTCAGGTCAAGCCGTCGTCTGCCGCTGAGTGGCTGGCATCGCCCTCGAAGTCGGATCCGACAAATCCGCGTTCGGTCGGCCGCAGCGTGACAGATCGCCGTTTAGAAGCTCAGAGCCGTAGCAGGGCTTCGCAACAGGCAGGACCAGCTGTATTCGCATAAACGCCCTTCCGGCCCGGCCCATCACTAGGAAGCGGACAGGGATGTGATGATGCTTTCTACCTTTCTCGCCGCCGCGCCCCGATCACGTGTTCGGCCGCGCCGATCCGAAGCATGACACGCCCCTCTCTGAGGGGATGGCTACCTAGGTTTGATTCGTCGGCTGCATCTAGTTGGTTACGCTGGAAAAGCAGTGGCGGCGGCATGATGATGATGATGCAGAATTCTCGGAACGGACCGTATTTTGCTGATCTCAAACTTCTGTTCGTCACCTGTGCATGGGACAGACGCGAATCAAGTCCACTAGTAGTTTGGCTCTGAGGCGGTCGCCGGTCGAAACTTACTGCCAAATTAGAAAGGCGGGCGTTAATGGATAATCATCTGTCGCTTGATCAGATCCGCGAACTCATCAAGCCGATTTCGGGACCCGACGGGCGAGGAACCAAAGATGCCGATGTCTTGGTCGTTGGTGCGGGTCCGATCGGCCTGACGGTCGCTAACATTCTCGGCTCGCTCGGGATTTCCACAATCTTGCTGGAGCGGAATGAACTGACGTCGGACTTGCCCAAAGCACTCGTGATCGACGACGAGTATCTCCGTCTTCTTGATAGCCTGGATTTGCTCGACGACATGGAAGAGCACCTCTCGCCGCCTTTTGGAATTTTCTTTTATTCTATGCGGGGCAAGCCGGTGGTGAAGGTCAACCCCTTCTTGACGTCGAATGGATTTGGCAACCGCGCGGGATTGATGCAGCCAGTCTTCGAGAAGAAGCTGCTGCATGGCGCACGGCGCTATCCCTGCCTCGATCTGCAGTACCGGTCTACTGTCGCAGGCCTAGATCAGGATGAGAATGGCGTCAGGTTGAAGGTCGTTCGTGCCGGGCGAGAGCATCTAGTGACTGGACGATTTGTACTCGCCTGTGATGGCGCGCGAAGTTTCATCCGCTCGGCTGTCAATATTTCTTTCGCCGGAAATCGCATTGATCAACCCCATTTAGTGGTCGACCTCGCCGAGTTCCCCGACCGGTCCCCCTTCTCGCGTTTTTTTTGCAATCCTGAGCGGCCGTTCAACAGCGTGCCTGCGCCATATGGCGGGCGAAGACTGGAGTTCATGCTCAACCCAGGCGAAGATCATCACAAGATTGCCACGGCGGACAGCATCCGTGATCTCGTGGACAGACATACTCCGTACAAAGGAACACCCCTCAAAATCATCCGGTCGGTGGTCTATGGATTTTCGGAGCGCATCGCCGAGCGAATGGGATCGAAACGGGTCTTCTTGCTCGGCGACGCAGCGCACGTCATGCCGCCGTTCGGCGCGCAGGCCATGAACACGGGCGCTCGCGATGCCAACAACATTTGCTGGAAGATTGCGGCGGTACTGCAAGGGAGGCTCAACCCCACGATCCTTGAGACCTACGAGACAGAAAGGAGGCCGCAGGTTGAGGCGATTATTCGATATTCGGTGATGATCGGAAGAATGGCAAACATTCGCAACCGCATTATTGCTGCGGCGAGGGACGCCTTCTTCCAGACATTGAACCTTATCCCCGCGATCCAGCGTTTCTTTGCCGAGATGCGCTATATGCCTCGACCATGGATTAAGGCCGGCTTCATGGTGCGGTCCAGGCGGCAGGAACTCGTTGTTGGACGGACATGTCCGCGTGTTTCGCTTTTCCTGGATGGTGGTAGCACGAAGTCAATTGATGCGATTTCGGACGGTTGGTTCCTGGTGGTAGGGATCGCTGTACCCACCAACGATTTGCTCTTGCTTGCCGATTCGCGAGTGTTGAGCCCGCGGTTTTTGTCTATTTGCTTCAATCAAATGCAGCGTGTGAAAGTTAGTGGTGTGCACCACGCTAGACCGGCCTCGCCGGAGGCGGAAGCGTTTTTGAGACCGCTCACCGGTCGGGTGCTGCTTGTGCGGCCTGATCGATATGTCGCGGCTGTGTCGACGCTAGATGGGATTGGTGCGGTCTTGGCAGAGCTTGAGAAATCGTTTGGCCCGCTGCGGGAAGACGTCAGTTCGTCACCTATTCGCTCGAGCTAACGGAGACGCAAGTCGCTTGCGGACTTCGCAAGCGGCGGAGCGGCGAGCGCGGCGCCTCTGGATCGCAAAGCTTTGGCCGCGCCATAGCGACAGTCGGGTTTGCCGCCACTGCCGCTACGCGGATCACCGCCTGCTTCTCGCGGTTGATTACCAGCCGCACTGCGTCGGTGCGCGAATAGCGGCCGGCTGGATCCGCAGTGGATTTTGCGACCGCAAGCGCTCCGGGATGGAGATCGGCGTTGAGGATGCCTCTTGGTGGTCAGGAATACGCTCACAGAGTTTGCGGGCGTCCGGTCCATTAATCATTGAAAATCCCGCGCCTGGTTTGGACGTGCGCGGATTGAGCTAAAAGGCTTTCTGCGGCGTATCCACGACCATGCCGTACATTTCCTGGCTCACGACGGCGCAGGCGGCGAGGACATAGCGTGACCCTTCGACCGCGTAGCGAGGCTTGAGCGAGGGACCCCGCCGGCATCACCTGACCGGAGCCGATGTAGGATCGAATTTCTTTGCAAGGTCGGTCCAGCACTCGGCGTAGTCGTCGTCTCTTTCCGCCAAGTCGGCCGCATATTGCGTCAGCTTTTGCGGAAAGCGCGACTCGAACATGAAGGCGAGTGTATTGGCGATCTTGTGCGGTTTCAGTTCGACGGTGCTCGCCCTCTCGAAGGCGACGGCGTCCGGTCCATGCGGAAGCATCATGTTATGGAGGCTCATGCCGCCGGGCACGAAGCCCTCGGGCTTCGCGTCGTATACGCCGTAAACAAGGCCCATGAATTCGGACATAATGTTGCGGTGATACCAAGGCGGCCGAAACGTGTTCTCGGCGACCGCCCAGCGCTCCGGGAAGATGACGAAGTCGATATTGGCGGTGCCCGCACTTTCCGACGGCGAGGTCAGGACGGTGTAGATTGATGGGTCCGGGTGGTCGAAGGCGATTGCGCCGACCGGCGAGAAGTGCCGTAGGTCGTACTTGTAGGGTGCGTAGTTGCCGTGCCAGGCGACGACGTCAAGCGGCGAATGCCCGATCTTGGTCGCGAACAGTTCGCCGCACCATTTGAAGGTCACGACGCTCGATGAATCAACGTCATCATAGGCTGCGACCGGCGTAAGGAAATCGCGGGAATTGGCCAGGCAGTTCGCGCCGATCGGCCCCCTTTCCGGAAGGGTGAACGACCCTGCGTAGTTTTCACATACATAGGCGCGAGCGGGCCCGTCCATAAGCTCCACGCGGAAGATGATTCCGCGCCGGATCACGCAGATCTCGCCGGGTGCGATTTCAATGATGCCGAACTCCGTACAGAAGCGCAACGCGCCATGCTGCGCCACGACGAGCAGTTCTCCGTCGCAGTCGCAGAAATACTCGTCCTTCATCGAGTGGGTGATGAAGGACAGATGGGCGGCCATGCCGCCTTGTGCTTCGGCATCGCCGGCAGTCGTCACCGTTCGCAGTCCGCTGACGAAGGTCAGTTCGTCGGCGGGGATGGCGACCGGCTGCCAGCGGTATTGCCCGATCGGCAGCTTCGATTGTCCCGTGTTGGGAGCGGTGCGGAGGAAGCCCGGCTCGACCGGCGTGAAGCGGCTGGTGTGCTTGACGCTGGGGCGGATACGGTAAAGCCACGATCGTTCGTTGGTGCCGCGCGGTGCCGTGAACGCCGAGCCACTCAACTGTTCGGCATATAGCCCGTAGGTGGCCCGCTGCGGCGAATTCCGCCCGACCGGCAGCGCGCCGGGGAGCGCCTCTGTTTCGAAGCTGTTGCCGAATCCAGAAATGTATTGCGGTGTGTTCATGTTCGAGGAACCTTGCTCGTTGCCTGGCGCGTGGCGCTGCCAATGGCACGAGCATAAGCCGCCCTGTCCGCGATCCCCGTCCCATCGGCGTGTGACATGGCCGCTCTTCCGGACGGCGGTGCCGTTCTGTCAATTCATCGCAACCCACGACGGCTCACGCCGCAGTTTGATGGAGTCCGCCAATTCCGGCAGCGCCTTCCAATACAGAACCTGCCGTTCGGCGTGTTCCGGCGCACCGACCCGGCCGAAGCTCCGCGAGGTGGCATCGCGATCGGCGATATGATCCTCGATGTAAGCATATGCGCCGCCAATTTCACTGGCCTCGCGGCTTGGGGCGGTCGCCTTAGGCGGATCGAGCCTGAATGGTTCATGGTGTTGGGACCGGACAAGGTCTGAAGTTCGGCTGCAGATTTGCCGGCTACAGTATACGCAGAACGTCGCCGCCCGCGTGGGACTGTCGCCGCACTTGGTCGCGATGGCTGATGCGGAACTTCTACTACCTGTGCGGATTGCGGTCTCCATCGATGAGGCGTGGCAGCACATCTTCGGCTTCTGCGTTCTCAACGACCGAATGTCTCGCCGTGGATCGTCACGGCGGAAGTGCTGCTTCCGTTCCGCGTGACTGCATTCCCGCGTGACGAACAAGACCCGCGTCCTTTGCCGCATCTGCACGCCCAGGCCGATAAGTAGTCCGGCGCGATCGACATCGACGTGCGTTGCGCTCTACGTGCGGCAGGCATGACCGCGGCTCTGACGGTCAGCCCCGCCTGCACTCGCGGCCTGTATTGGAGGCCTGCCCAGTTCGTCACGCACCAAACGAGCAACAGATGCAATCTAGAGACCGGCGATCTGCTTGGATCCGGCACCGTCTCCGGAACGACGCTGGGTAGTCTCGGCAGCCCGCTCGAGATCACCGCGTGCGGCCACCAAGCCGTTTGATCTCGGCGGCGAGCCCCGATCGTTCCTGGCGGACGGCGACGAAGTTCGATGACGGGATAGTGCAGTCGCGACGGCTTCGCCACGATCGGCTTTGGTGAATGCACGGGGAGGGTGACACCTGCGGTCTGAGGCTTCCCTGCGCGCAGGTTTAATCCATGACAAGGCGGAGCAATTCGTTCTGCGACGAGATGCCGAGGCGGGCATAGGCGCGCTTGCGATAGGTCAGCACCGTGTTGATGCCGATGTCGAGCCGCAGCGCAATGCCTTCCGAGGTCAACCCCTCCATGATGCCGGCACAGACGTCGGCTTCCCGCGTGGACAACACGGGCGCAACCCGCAGCAATCGCGCGCGAACGTCTTGGGCCGGGCCGCGCTGGGCCGCTCGGGCATCGCGGGCATGGCGCCCGATCAACGCCAAGAGCATGTCGGCGCCACGCGCGATCAAGGCCTCGTCGGAATCCGAAAACGCGTTCCCACCGGAACGGTACAGATTGATGCGGATGGTCCGGTTCGCCGACGCGCCGGCGATGCAGATGCGGTCGCCCAGTCCGACCGACGTGTAGCAGGCGCTGCGATAGTCGGAATGCTTAATCTCGGAGGCGCGCGTGCGGATGCACCAGGTCGCGCTCCCCGATGTTGGCGTACCGGCCATCACCTGATTGGCCAGGTCGTGACGCCAGTAGGTGCTGCGGTAATGGTTCGCAACGTCTCTGGCCACCGGTCGTTGCCCGGCGTTCTCTGCGATCAGCACAAGTGGATCAGCATCGCGGTCGAATGCGAACGCCGTAAGGTGGCCGCAGCCGGTCATCGCGTGAGCCATCTTGAACAACGTGCCGGGAAACGTTTCCGCGCCTGCGAGATCGATCAGTCCAATCAGCGCCGGCGTCATGTCGTAGACGCCAGTCGGATGGTCCACCTTGTAAGCCTTCATCCCGGAACCTCGGCCAGCGGCTCTCTGTCCGCTCGCCTGCCACTTAAAGGCAAATTCGGGTGCAGGCAATCGGCGCTTCGGCTTGGATAGTGTCCCCTATTCATGTGACTGGGCGACCGGTGGCAGCGTGTTAGCCTCCCCCCGGATCAGCGCGTGACAAGCGCCTTGCGGCGTTGTCACAAATTCAGGGTGGAACCATCGATGAACGACGCCAAACCGCTGCGCGACCGGGTCGCCGTGATCACGGGCGGCAGCAACGGTATCGGCGCCGCCGCCGTGCGTGAAATCGCCATGCTCGGCGCCAACGTCGTGATCGGCTACCACAGCAGCGAAGAGCGGGCGCGAAAGCTACTGGAAACACTCCCGCCGGCCGACCACGCGGTAGCGCGCCTGGAACTGAAGGACGAGACCTCGTTCGCAGCCTTGGCGGATGAACTCGGAATCCGCTATGGAAAACTCGACATCCTGGTCAATTCCGCAGGCTTCACCCGTGCGATACCGCATGGCGATCTCGACACGCTGACGGACCAGCTGTTCGAGGACATCCTGATCGCGAACGTGTGCGGTCCGTACTCCGCTGTCCGGGCGCTCCGCTCCTTGCTACGCGCATCGGGTGACGCCGTCGTCATCAACGTCTCGTCCATCTCGGGCTTCACCGCGTCCGGCAGTAACGTCGCCTACTGCGCATCGAAGGCCGCCCTGGACAACATGACCGCCTCTTTGGCACGCGTGCTCGGCCCGGAAATAAGGCTACTGGCGGTTTCGCCCGGCGCCGTTGCAACCGACTTCGTTCCGGGTCGCGATCGCAGCGCTCTCGAGGCGGGCGCCAAGGCGACGCCGCTCAAGCGCGTCATCGAACCGGATGACGTGGCCGCCGCCATCGTTGCCTGCATCACCCATCTCAAGGCCAGCACCGGCACGCGCATCGTCGTCGATGGAGGGCGTCACCTGTGATCGCCGCCCGATTGCAATCTCGTTCGCGTTGGCCTGTGCGGAGGACGCCCAGCAGACCAAGATCGTCGCTGGCTTCGCGGCGGGCGCCGTCGCGGACGTTCTGGCGCCCATCTATGCGGATTCAAAGAGGTGTCTCAACAGCGTCACCATGTCGAGAACCGGCCGGGCGGTGTCCGGCATGGTCGCGGTCGCCGCGGTGTCCCTCTCGCGATTGCGGACAGCGCGTACTTGCTTGCCGCGCGCCAACAGGTGTTTTGCCGTTGCTCCGCCCACTTTTCCCGTAATTTCCAGTACCCATACATGCGTTTTTTCCTGATCCTGGGGGACAATACGATGCCCCGGTTGGTTCAGTGGATGAGTGGCATAATGGCGCGGATACCACAAAGATATCCAACACGTGGCCGAGCACTCGTGGGGAAAGACCAAGTCTCCGACCAATTCATTTAGGGCAAAGTAAATTGGAATATAGATGAGGTTAGCCGATCGATACGTCTCAATTACGGAACGGGGCATTCCAGTCGCGGAACTGGACGAGCAATATCGAAACGCTGTTGAGTAGGCCGCAAGCGACCTTCGGCGCCGGAAGCAAAGTTCGCAATGCCGGGCGACGCAGACGTGGCACCCGAGACACGCAGGAGGTGCAGAGAGTCGAAAGCCGTTCTGATGGTTGTATGAGTCTGATCCGGGGCTAGCTTCGGCGTTGAATTGTTGGAGACGAGAAATGGTTGGAGTTGAGCGCAGCGTGGATCATATCGAGTTGGAAACACCTTTCGGCTGCCTGCGGGGCATCACGGTGGACGGTGTTACCGCGTTTCATCGAGTGCCATACGCAGAGGCTCCGATCGGGCCGCGGCGTTTCGAGTTGGCGGGATCGGCTCTCCGATGGCGAGATACTCGCGACGCGACCGTACCTGGCCCCGTTCCCCCACAGTTACCCTCGCGCCTGGACAGCGTTATGGGTACCTACGAGGTGGAGCAAAGTGAAGACTGTCTCCATCTCGATATATGGACGACGCACCGGGCTGGCGACAATGCGCCGGTCTTGGTCTTCCTCCACGGAGGCGCCTTCATGACCGGCGGCGGGTCGCTCCCTTGCTATAATGGAAGCGTTCTCGCAGGGGAGAATGGTCTTGTAGTCGTGAACATTACCTCTCGCCTTGGTCTTCTCGGCTTTTGGCCTGGACCTGATTTCGGCGAATTGAATCTGGGCCTCCACGATCAAGTTGCAGCTCTGCGTTGGATCAGGGAGGCGATCAGTTGCTTTGGAGGCGATCCCGCGCGCATCACAGTTATTGGGCAGTCGGCTGGCGCCTTCAGCATCGCTGCGTTTCTCGGGACTGATCTTGGGCGCGACCTCTTCAGCCGAGCGATCATCATGAGCGCGCCTGTCGGCGTAGAGCTGCGCACAGTCGAAACGGTGAGGCCGCTGGCCAAGACACTTCTAGACGTTCTTGGATTGGCCGACCAAGATGCCAACAGACTGCGGACGATGCCCGTTGACCAAATTCTTGGATTACTACGTGGGTTGCAAAACAGACCTCCGGCGATACCGGGGGACATCAGCCCGCCGTTCATGCCCGTTCTGGATGGCAGCCTTATCCCGAGAGATCCTGTCGCATCCATTCAAAACGGTAGCGCACAGTGGTGCGACATCATGATTGGTGTAACACGCGAAGAATACGCTGCGTTTTCGCTATCCAATCCGACCTTGAACGACCTGTCTGAAAACGAAGTGAATGACATATTCAAGTTACAAATAGGAAGCGGCGCAGCGGATGCGATCATGAAGATCCGATCAGCGCGCGTTCCCGCGATTCCTCGGACGATAGTGGGAGATCTCTACACAGACACGATCTTCACGGACGCGAGCCTGGCTGTCGCAACTGCCCAAGCGAAGGCTGGCCGAAATGTGTTTTCCTATCGTTTCGATTGGCAGTCGCCAGTCCCAGGACTAGGCGCCTGCCACTGTATCGATCTTCCGTTTCTTTTCGGAAATATCGACGTGTGGCGGAACGTTCCGATGCTCAAGGGAGCAGATTGGCGAGAGGTGGAAGAGCTGAGCCGACGATTTAGAGGTGCGATTGCGGCATTTGCGAAGAGCGGCGAACCAAACGGGACCGATTTGCCGTATTGGCCCGCGTACACACACAACCGTGCGGTGCTCCACTTTGATAGGCGCATTCAGGCCTTTGGCTGGGTCGCCTGATACTCTTTAGCCGGTTGAGTCGCGCGACCGAGGAAAGTCTGTCGCGCGCGCCGCTTGCCCAAGTCGCTTAAAGCGGGCTGTTGAAGGATGTTGCATTGCTTGAGCTTACAAGTTGTACGTCTGGAGCGTTCCTGGGACAGAGCTTTGATCGTGTTCAGCTCGGCCCTGATCTTGCACGTTGGTAGATCAACGAGTTCATTTCAGTCGCCGCGAAGTTGGGTGATCCACGTCGCAAATGTGGGCGCCGAGCCGATGCTTGAACTCGCCAATCCGGCCACTCAATCTTGATTTCTCTCGTCGTTCGGCTTGCGGCTGAAAGGCTGTCCCGCTCGTCTGCGCCGTTACCCGAACGTCGTCCATGAAACGCGCGAAATAGAATGATCGTCCCATTCTTGGAACGCGATCGTGCCAACTGCGGTGCTTTTGCTTACCCGCTCGACGCTTATGCTGCCAACCGTTGGATTTTGGAGAATGGCCTGGGTACAGCGCTGTTCGGCTGGCTAGGCAGAACATTGGCGGGGGAAAATGAAGCGTCAAATTCAGATAATGCTAACAGTACTGCCCTTGGTTTCCTTTGGTAGCGCGGCAGGTCTGGCGGGAGATCTGCCGGTCAAGGCCCAGCCAGCGCCGCCCGATCTGCCATTTTTCCTGGTGATCGATGACCGTGTCACCTTTTCGTATATACCAAAAGCAGCAGACCCAGGTGTGTACTCGGTAAATCCGAACGGGTCGCTCAACAGCAACACCGCGGTGCAGGTCTATTCGTTCACGCATTTCGACGCCTGGCGATACGGCACGAATTTCCTGAACCTATCAATGTACAAGGCGGATCAAAACGATCCAGCCAGCCCTTGCACCAACGCCGGCAGTATCTTCAATCCTGGCACGCGTGTTACCACTCCTGCAAATTGCGCAGGTGCTATTTCTGGCGTGGGCCAGCTTCGGTCGACATTTGGCTGGAACGAAATCTTCGGGGCCAAGACTTTCACTGTCGGGCCGCTGCGCAACATCTCGTTCGAGATCGGCCTTGATGCGGCGGCCGCGAACTATTATCGGGCGTCCGCAGGGCAGGCCGTCTCGGCGGGCTTGCAGTTCCAGTTCGATCTTCCCTACAAGGGCTACATAAATATTGCCCCTCTGGCGACCTGGGTCTACAGCTCCCACATGGGCTTCCTGCAGTGTGGGGGAGGGTTCGCTCCCAATACACCAGGCGTCGGCTGCCTTACCGACGGCAACAGACAATATCAGCCGACTTGGGCAATCGAAACCAACTACTACATGAATCTCGATTTCTTGCCCGAGAGCGTCCGCTACTTTTCTATCAGCGGCCGAGCGGCTTGGACTGGGACGATGGGGTCTGAGAATAGTCCACTTCCTTACAACCCTTTGCCACTAGCTAGCCCTGCCAACTCGATGACAGCGGTTCAGCTAAATTCCGAGCCGATCCGTCTGACCTTCGATGCATCGAAAGCGATGTGGGGGCCAAAGTATTCGCATTACGTCGACGTGTGGGTCGCCTATCGCTATTGGCAAAACAAATACGGACTGGATCACAACGTCAGTCGGCTTTGCAACCTCTCACCGGGTGTGAGCAACAATACCTGTACCGAATCAAGTCTGTACAGCGGCGTCACGATGAAGTTCTAGCTTCATTTACCTCCCGAAGGTCAACTCTGGCCGCATGCCCCGCGGCACAGTTTTCGGATGCTTCCATGGCGGACAGTGCGCAAGCTTCTTCGAGGCTGCGTTGCTGGCCGCCTCTTCGTGGGCCATGAACTGAGAAGGAGAGGTTGCGATGAAGTTTGTGAAGCGGCTGGCGTACACGTGGATCATTGTGGGTCTGCTTGGAAGCTCAACATGGTCCGCTGCAGAGGCCCAGCCGGCGATAGCCGATACCATTTATGTTAATGGCAAAGTCTACACCGCTGATGTGAAGAACACCGTGGTGGAGGCGTTCGCGTTATCAGGCGATCGCTTTCTCGCCGTTGGCAGCAACGAGGAGATCAGGAAGCTCGCGTCCACCGGCACCCGTGTGTTCGACTTGAAGGGACATTTCGTTAGCCCTGGCCTTGCCGACGCGCATTTCCACAATGAAGGCGGCGGTACCGGTATTGATCTGTCTCATACCCGTAGTCTCGCCGAACTCATGTTGGCGGTAGCCAACGCCGCCGCGGGGGCCGCGCCGGGCGCGCTGCTCGTTTCGAACGGAGATTGGCACGAAGCGCAGTTGAGAGAACAGCGCCTGCCAACGGCGCGACAGTTGGACGAGGCGGCGCCGAACAATCCTGTGGTGCTAGTGCGAGGCGGTCATTCCTACATCCTCAATGGGCGAGCGCTGGCGCAGTTCAATATCACTAGCCAGACGCCGGTGCCGGCCGGGGGACAGATCAGTCGTGACGCAAATGGTGAACTGACCGGAGAGTTGTTTGACGCGGCCAAGGCGCTTGTGCCGCTACCCGCTCCAAAGCCGCTCGCGATGGAGGACATCCTCGCGACGCAGAGAGCGATCAATCCTTTCGGCCTCACGGCGGTTCGAATTCCGGGTGCCTACCGGGGCAACCTGGTGGAGGCGCTGAAGCTGATGCGGCAGGCCGACGCCGAGCACGCGCTCACCGTGCGCTATACCGTCTATATGCCGGGGTTCGGGTTCAGAACCCCGCAGCAGGTCGACGATGCGGTCGCCCAATGGGGTGTGACGCAGGACGAAGGCAGTGATTTCGTCCGCGTAGGCGGCATCAAGCTCGTGGTGGACGGTGGTTTCGAGGGGGCTCACCTCACGCGCGCATATCAAGAGCCATTCGGGAAGGGCGGAACCTATTCGGGTCTTACCCTTTCACCTCCCGAGGCCTACAATTCTGTCGTGCGCGAGATCAATCGCCTGGGTTGGCGCGCCGCGACGCATGCCGTAGGGGATGCGGCCGTGGACGAGGTTCTCACCGCCTACGAGATCGCCCACAATGACAAACCGTTGACCGGGAAGCGATGGGCCATCGAACATGCCTTCATCGCGCGGCCCGATCTCGTCAAACGCATGCAGAACCTGAAACTGATGGTGTCAGCGCAGGATCACCTTTATCTCGCCGCGCCAGTCTTGAAAGGATATTGGGGTTGGGATATCGCCAGCGAAGCGACGCCGCTCAAGAGCTATCTCGACGCCGGATTGCTGGTCGCCGGCGGCACCGACTCGCCGGTCGTTCCGTTCAACCCATTTTGGGAACTCTACCATTTTGCGAGCCGCGATACGATGTCCGACGGTGTTTACGGGGCCGACCAGAAGGTTACCTCGCGAGCACAACTGCTGCGATTGGTCACGATTAACTTTGCCGTGTTGATCGGAGAGGAGAATCGTCGCGGCTCGATCGAGCCAGGCAAACTCGCCGACTTCGCGGTACTGACCGACGACTTCTTGACCGTGCCGCTCGACGCCATTCCCAAGATGAAGGCATTATTGACCGTAGTTGGCGGGAAAGAAGTCTATCGCGATCCCAATATGCCTTGACGATCGGAGCGGTCCTCCGCCCCATCGTCGGTAAGCATTCATCAAGGGCGAACACCCACTTCTGGATCGATCCCAAGGCCAAGCTGGCTGCTCTCTTCATGACGCAGTTAGCGCCCCTGGGCGATCCGCGTCTTATGTCGGCCTTCGTCGAATTCGAGCGAGCTGTTCATGCCCATGGATGATCTCTAGCCACCGCGTGAGCGGGTCGGCTTGCCCGTTAGGGCTTCGAGCACGTGCTGGTTGGGCCGATTGACCGGTGAGGCATCAGGGCAACCTTGCTCCCGCTCCTCGTCAAGAAGTCAGCTACGCGGCAATTCCTTTTGCCAAAGTGGCTGTTGTCTTCGGAGCCAATGCGCGGAAGTGTTGGGGACCATTCGAATGCAAAGCATTCAAATTACCCCTTAGCCAGGAGCAGCGTATGAATCGCGGTGGAAACCGGCCTTTCACGGGCGCCGAATATCTTCAGTCTCTACGAGACGGCCGCGAGGTGTGGATCTATGGCGAGCGTGTCAAGGACGTTACAACTCATCCAGCGTTTCGCAACGCGGCGGTCTCAATAGCCAAGCTATATGATGCGCTGCACGACAAGTCCCTCAAGCAGGTCTTGACGACCGAGACCGACACGGGAAGCGGCGGCTTTACACATCGGTTTTTCCGCTACGCGCGGTCGCGCGAAGATCTGATCGCGCAGCGCGATGCAATCGCAGCCTGGGCGCGCCTGACATATGGCTGGATGGGACGAACGCCCGACTACAAGGCAAGCTTCACGAACACCCTGGGGGCGAACGCAGACTTCTACGGCAAGTTCGCCGACAATGCGCGTGGCTGGTACAAGCATGCGCAGGAAACGGTGCCATTTATCAATCACACGCTCGTCAACCCGCCGATCGACCGGAACAAGGCCGCAGACGACGTTAAGGATATCTACGTCCGCATCGAAAAGGAGACGGACGCAGGCATATTCGTCTCGGGTGCGAAAGTCGTCGCAACCTCGTCGGCGCTGACCCACTACAATTTTCTCGGCCAAAATATGGCTGCAGAAATCACGGATGACAGTATGGCGGTGATGTTCATGGTCGACATGAACAGCCCCGGGATCAAGCTGATCTGCCGAAATTCCTATGAACTTGCGGCCGCAGCGACCGGCTCGCCGTTCGATTACCCGTTGACCAGTCGATTCGACGAAAACGACGCGATGTTCATTTTCGACAACGTGTTCGTCCCCTGGGAGAACGTCTTCGTTCACCGCGACATCAACATGTTGCGTACCTTCTATCCGAAGTCGGGCTTCCTCAACGGCTTCACCTTTCAGAGTTGCACGCGCCTCGCCGTGAAGCTCGACTTCATTATCGGCCTGCTGCAGAAGGCCCTGCGTGCCTGCGGCACCGATGAGTTTCGTGGCGTTCAGGTGCAACTCGGCGAGATCGTGGGTTGGCGAAACCTGTTCTGGTCGCTGACTGACGCGATGGCTGCCGCGCCAGATCGCTGGGTCAACGATGGCTTCCTGCCGAATATTCGCGCCTGCACTTCCTTCCGGATCTTCGCCACGGAAGCCTATCCCGCTATCCGATCCATTATTCAGCAGATCGTAGCGTCCGGCCTGATTTACCTCCCTTCCAGTGCCAGGGATTTGAAGGTGCCGGAGATCGAAAAGTACCTCGCGCGCTATGCACGCGGTTCGAACGGCATCGATCACGTCGAGCGCATCAAAATCATGAAGGCGCTCTGGGATGCCGTCGGATCCGAGTTCGGTGCGCGTCACGAACTTTACGAGCGCAACTATGCCGGCAACCATGAAGCGATCCGACTTCAGGCGCTCATCCACGCCAAGGTGTCGGGCACCATGGGAGAAATGGAGGCTTTGGCGACTTCATGCCTCGCCGACTACGATGAGAACGGCTGGCGCGATCCCGCATATCACAATGGCGACGACGTCTCTGTGCTCGATTATCTCGCAAGGAGCCGCTGATGTCTGTCGATCGCATTGCCTTTCGGGACATGATGTCCCGGTTCGGCGTCGCCGTTTCGGTGATCACAACCGATGGCGCCGCCGGCCAGTGTGGCTTTACCTGCACAGCCGTCTGTTCGGTCACGGATGAACCGCCGACGATCCTGGTCTGCCTCAATCGCAAGAGTCAGATGAACGCCGTCTTTCGCCAAAACGGTGTCCTGTGCGTGAACGTCCTGAGCGCGGAACAGGAGGACCTTTCCGCAACGTTTGCCGGACGTCGTGACATCGGCATGGCTGATCGATTCGCCGTTTACCCCTGGGATCGGGTCGCCACCGGCGCCCCTGCGCTGCGACACGCTCTCGGAGCGATCGACTGCGAGATCTCCGAAACGCAGGATTATGGCACACATACCATCTTGTTCGGACGGGTAGTGGCGATAGCCCTCAACCCAGCCCGCGACGCGCTGCTTTACCTCAACCGCGAATATCGCGTCGTGCCCTTTCTGCCGCCGGCTGTGGTCGATCAAAGCGGAGCCCGTACGCGCTAACCAACAACCTGGAGAAACCTATGAAGCACGCGTTGGAGAACCCACCAATCAATCTCGACGATTGGATTGAAAAGAACAAGGCAACGCTCAAGCCCCCGATCGGTAATCGTCAATTTTGGAAGGGCTCTTGGGAGACAACCCTCGTTATGATGGTTGGTGGGCCGAATTACCGACCGGACTACCATGACGATCCAGGCGAAGAACTGTTCATTCAACTGCGCGGTGACGCCACGCTCAAGCTGATCGACCCCGCGTCGGGCGAACGCAGCGAGGTCGTTGTGCGGGAAGGGGAGATGTATCTCCTGCCGTCGCACGTCCGCCATTCGCCGCAACGGCCAGAGGGGTGCATCGGGCTCGTCATCGAGCGTTACCGCCAGCCTGGGGAGGTCGACGCCTTGGAGTGGTATGACGAGAAGGGCTGTCTGGAATTTCGTGGCGAGTTCCTGGTAAAGAATATTGAGGAAGATCTCGCCAAAGTTCAGGCAGCCTGGAAGGCTTGGTCAATAAATCCGGATCGGCTGATCCCCACGACGTGGAGGGTTGGAATGCCGGTGCCCACTCAATAGGCACCGTTAGCCAAGAAGGGGACGAGCATGAAGCGCGAGAAGGACCCTATCGAGGTGCCTCATCATGACCAGCCGGCGCAGGTGCTTAACGTTCCTGCCTATTTCCTTTATGGAGAAAACTGGTCGGGCTCCATCTTCGGCTTCTTCCATATCGAAGAGCTGTTCGTTCGGAACGCTCCGAACAAATGGCACATTGCGCTGCACCGGCATTTGGACTTTGACCAACTTTCCATTCTTCTCAGTGGACACTGCACATTTGAACACGACGGTGTTTCGCGGCGGGTCGAGGCGCCAAACTGCGTTTATACGCCAGCCAACGTTGTGCACCAATTTGACTATTCATCTGCGGCGGTCGGATTTGTCATCAGCGTTTCACCAGACTTCGTCGTTGGTTTGCCTTCTGTCGAGGGAGCGACGAATACAGTTCTCCTGCGCTTGGTGGAAGAACGGGTCGTCGCCTTGGAAGGCGGCCAGCAGGTTACCACGGTCCGAAAGTTGCTCGAGTTGATCTCGGAGAAGGCGACCTCGCGCAACCCCTATCGTCGCGACGCATTGCGATATCTCTTCGGAAGCCTGCTCCTCGAACTCGGTGGGACATTGATGTCCCCGTCTCAGAACAAGATGCCGCAAGCATCCACATTCGAACTCGATCTATTCAAACGCTATCGCGAATTGATCGGCTTAACACTGAATGCAATTGGCTTCGCCGACGACCAGAGAACCAACCCTCTCACTGTCGAACTCTTCGCACAACGCCTCTCGGCCACTCCATATACGCTCAATCTCGCTTGCCAGCACATTTCCGGCATTCCAGCTCGCGACGTCTTGCAGGCTGCCGTCTTGGAGCAGGCAACGCGCCTGTTGTTGTACACGACAAAGCCCGTGAAGGAGATCTCATTCCTTCTTGGTTATTCGCACGCCTCCCACTTCGCTCGCTTCTTCAAACAACGACGCGGGGCGACGCCAGAAGCCTTCCGCCGGGCTTGCGCCGACGGCCCGCCCGGCGAGGCCGCAATTGATTCAAGCGAACATGGTTCGATCGCCAACTATGAAAAGGATGCCTGATGACACGGACGATCTTCAACAATCCCAATCTGCCACGGTCGAAATCTCCGCATTCGAACGCCGTGAGAATTGGAAACCTGATCTTTGTCTCGGGCTTTCCGGGTTACGACGATAACGTGCAGATTCCGAAGGGTGATTTCGCAGCGCAAATGCGGCTTGCTCTCAAGCACGTCAAGGCGACGCTCGAATACGCCGGCAGCTCAATCGACAAGATCGGCAAGGTGAACATCTATCTCGATCGCAGAGCCGACTTCGATCAAATGAATGAGATTTATCAGGAGTTCTTCGGAACCGATCCCTCTGGTTGGCCTGCGCGCACGACCGTCGAAGCTAGGCTACCGCGGCCCGATTTTCTTCTCGAAATTGATTGCGTCGCGGAAGTATGAGCGCGATTCAGACGGCCTATGAGGCCGTTGGACCAATCTCGCGCGCGTGTCAGCCGCGCGCATCTTCATAGCTGCAGGAAAGTGCACATATGCTAACAGACCAACAGCGCCACCAGGCCGCAGACGTTCTCATAGAGGCCGAGGGTGTTCGTGAGCAGGCGGGGCAGCTCTCGACTGAGTGGCCGTCGATCGGCTTCGATGACGCGTATGCGATTTCGGCCGAGGTCAACAGGCGTCGCCTCGAAGCGGGCGCAAAGCTGATCGGCTATAAGGTTGGCTTGACCTCGAAAGCGATGCAGAGGTCCTCCCAGATCGACGAGCCCGATTACGGCTATCTCTATCAGCACATGATAATCGCGGACGGCGGAAAGACGCCTCGTGAAAAATATTGTGTCCCAAGAGTTGAAGTCGAACTCGCTTTCGTGTTGGGCAAGTCTCTCAAAGGCCCCGGTGTCGGTATATTCGAAGCGCTGGATGCTTGCGATTATGTCTGCCCCGCGATCGAGATCGTTGATGCTCGCGTAAAGGATCCGCGAAAGATTTACGATACTATATCCGACAATGGGGCGGCGGCAGGCCTTGTGCTTGGCGGACGACCCCTCCGACCCAGCGAAGTCGATCTGCGCTGGACCGGCTGCATCCTTTATCGCAACGCCGAGATCGAAGAAACGGGCCTAGCGGCCGGTGTGCTTGGCCACCCGGCCCTCGGCGTCTCGTGGTTGGCAAACAAGCTTGGGGCCCAGGGCATTACCATGGAGGCGGGTCATATCGTCCTTACTGGCTCATTTACCCGGGTGGTTTTCGCCCAGCAAGGTGACAGTTTTCACGCAGACTTCGGTGTGCTCGGCGGCGTCGCGGTGCAATTTAGCTAAGCGACGGCGATGCTGAATCAGCCAAAATGATCGCGCTGGATCTTCTAGTGGTACTCGGCACAAAGGAAACATGATGGAAAATTCGAGGAACCGCGCGATTCCCTAGATCGAGTAGGCGCGATCTCACCGGCGCGGGTAAGTGGTTAGCGATTTTTCACAAATGGCTGTTGTGCAGGCTTCACTCCACCTCTCTTATTTCGTCGGCCCCGTTGTTGCAATGTAACTCCAGGCCGCCTTTAGGAAGTAAAACGAAAGGAGAAGTGGATGCTCGTCCGTCTCATGGCGTCGCTGATGATGCTCGCCCTATTAAGTTGCGCGGAGGCTTCCGCTCAGGTCCAAGCGGATTATAAGAAGGAGAGCTTCAACTACAGTGAATGGACCAAGGGGAAGTTCTCGGAGGTCGTGACTGTCACAAACGCGAACAAGTTCATTTTTCTTTCTGGGACGGGAGCGGAGCGCGAAGGAGACGGCGAGATTCTGTTTCGCGACGACTTCATGGCGCAATGCACATACGCGTACTCAAAGATCAAGAAGGCCCTGCAGGCCCAAGGCGCCACAATGAATGACGTCGTGCGGATCGTTACTTACACGACTGACGTAAGGTTCTTTCGGGATGCACTAAAATGCAGAGCGGATGCCTTCGGGAGCGCTCCAATCCCCGCCTCGACCTTCTTAGTCGTCAGTCAGCTCGCGTGGCCGTTCATGACCATAGAGATCGACGTAACGGCCGCCCTTGGAAAATAGCGCCTCGTTCGGCGACTTAGTCGCGATCGACAGGCATTGAGTAGACAGCCGTGCCTCCAACACGCTGATGCGGTTAGGATCAAGGCGTCAGGGAACGTTATGGTCAAAACGACAGGAGGAATCGACACCTGGTCGACCAGTCTAGTCGAGCCTGCGCGGAGCTTCGACTACTGGATTGGCGCCGTCTGCGAATGCTTTCTAGAGATGGATATCACGACGCCCGTTCGCAGAGGATTCGACTGCTCCATCCAGCGCGGGCAACTGGATGGGATTGGTGTCAATCGTGTGCAGGGCTCGGCGCAGCACGTCTATCGCCGACCAGCTAGCGTCGCGCGCGCGACCGCGAATTACTACTATCTACTCTGCAAGACCGACGGCGACTGGAGGGTGCTGCAGAACGGTAATTCGTCGCCCATGAAGACGTTCGATCTCGTGCTGCTGGACTCGCGGCGGTGCTATGAGTTCAATTTTCCGGTGACCGCGGACACGCTGTCGCTGGAACTGCCGATCCCCTGGGTCGAGTCATGGATCACCGATCCCGATCGATGCATCGGACAGCGCATCGACGGGCGAACGGGCTGGGGTGCGGCGCTGAGCGCGTATGCCTGCCAGCTGACGCCTCATCTTGCGATTGACCCGCCTCTGCCCGCGCCCGTTCTCGCCGACCAACTTGGCGCGCTGCTGGCGCTGGCTTATGGAAGCGAGATTCCCGCTACTCTATCCGAGCAGAAGGATGCTGCGAAGCTGATGGACGTGATCGTCCGTGGCATACGGCTGTACTACGCGGAACCTGGATTGACGGCAGGGCACGTCGCCAGACGTCTGCGTATCTCGAAGCGATCGTTGCATCGCTGCCTCAACGGCGCCGGGCTCACGTTCAGCGGACTTCTGAGTGATTGCCGGATGGCAGTGGCGCGCAGGATGCTGAGCGAACCCCGGTTCGATCACATTAGCATCAGTGGGATCGGGCTTCGCGTAGGTCTGTCCGATCCATCCCATTTCATTCGCCAATGCCGAAAGTCTCTTGGCGTGACACCTGTCGTATTCAGACGTCAGCGCTAATGCTGTTGCGAACTGAAGCTTCTTCGAAGCGCTGTATCGCTAAAGATTTGTGACTGTGGATGCATGCTTTCCCGGGAAACCCGTGTCCGCTTTTCCGGACAATGTTGTGGCACAAATCGGCGATCACTGCGGCGGAATCCGGCCATCCGGCTTAACGAGCCGTGCCTAGACTAGAATTCCGATGGTCGAACCGAGGGAGAGAGAAATGATAGAGCCTTATGTTCTGGTTCACGGCGCGTGGCACACTGGGGCCGAGATGGAGGCGGTCGCGGCGCATCTGCGGAAAAAGGGATATTTGGTGCATTGCCCGACAGTCGCTGGCAACAACCGCCGCGACGATCGCGCTAAGATAGGGCTCGAGGATGCGATCGGCTCAATTGTCAGCTACATTGAAGGAAACGATCTGCGGAACATCCGGCTGATCGGCCACAGTTACGGGGGAATGGTGATTTCCGGTGTCGCCGACCGCCTTACCGACCGGATCAGGCGTCTCGTCTATGTCAACGCGTTTGTTCCGCTGGACGGGCAGTGTCTCAACGACATGGCGCCGCCGCATTATGTAAGCCTGTTCGATACGATGGCCGCCGCGAATAACAACGCGGTCATGCTGCCGTTTGAGATCTGGCGCGAGGCCTTTATTAACGACGCCGATCTCGATCTGGCAAAGTCCGCTTACGCCAAGCTCAATCCGCATCCAAACAACACCTTCACCGACAAGATCACGCTGAAGCGCCCGTTGGCCGAGCTATCGGTCAGCAAATCCTATGTCAATTGCCGGCAGGACATCTCGCTGCCTCACAGCCTTCCGTGGCATCCGCGGCTATCCGAGCGCCTGGGTCTGTTTCGCCTAGTCGAGTGCGATGGCAGCCATGAAATGTTCTTCAGCAATCCGGCGCGGTTGGCGCAGGCCATCGAGGAGGCCGCCCGCGACTAAAGGGACCAATGCGAAGCTGAATTGGCGAGGGGCGCGACGGTTGCGTCGGGCCTCCTCTTTCTTCCTTTCTTTGGCGTTTCCTCCCAAACACTGGCCGCCAGCGACCTCGCTGCGCGGCCATTTTTGGTAGTGGCGTGGGCTCGATGTCGTCTAGAACTTGCATACGAGCGTTGAGTCCTTCCCGGCAGGAGCTACCAAGCCGTTCGCCCTTCGTGAACTTCTCCTGAATTTCCGTCGACCCGTCGCGCCGCTGCTATTGGCCACTGGTTCCCGATTTTACGGAAATGGTCATTGTCAGCTCGCGGAGGCGACTTCAGCATGAAGGAGTAAGAACCTAAAGCGAGCGCGGCACCCGGCCTCTCTAGGAATGGCGCGCAACCTGTGAGGGCCACGAGGGGCTATGTTTCGTGGCGAAGGGAAGGGCTGCAGCGATGACGACAACTCGTCCAATTCCAGAACTCGACATCGATCCGTTTTCAATGGAGTTCTTCGACGATCCATATCACACGCACGAGCGTCTACGCGAAACCGGACCGGTCATCCGGCTTTCAAAATGGAACGTCTACGCGGTTGCCCGTCATCGGGACGTTCGAGCCATTCTACATGACCACGCCAGCTTTTGCTCGAGCCGCGGTGCCGGATTGAGCGACTTTGTAAAGGAAGCGCCGTGGCGGCCGCCTAGCCTTATCCTTGAAGCAGATCCTCCGGAACATACCAGAATTCGCGCCGTCTTCGATCGAACATTGTCGCCGGCTCTCGTAAGAGAGCTGCGGGAGCACTTCACAAGGATCGCTGAACTGAAGGCGGAGGAGGTGGTCTCAAAGGGCCATGTCGATGCCATTTCGGATATTGCCGAGGCGTTCCCACTCTCAGTATTTCCTGATGCGGTTGGGCTGAAAAAAGAGGGGCGGGAGCATCTTCTCCCGTATGCCGGGGTCGTATTCAACGCTTTTGGCCCTCCGAATGAGCTTCGCCGGCAGTCGCTGGAGCGGTCGATGCCTCATCAAGCTTATGTTCAAGAGCAGTGTCAGCGGAAGAACCTCATGCCGGGAGGCTTGGGCGCGTCCATTTATTCTCGCGTTGAACTTGGCGAGATCAGCGAGTTGGAAGCCCCGTTGTTGGTGCGGTCACTGTTAAGCGCGGGCCTCGACACAACCGTCAATGCGTTAGGAGCAGCGTTGTATTGCCTAGCGCGCTTTCCAGACCAGTGGAGCCGTTTGAAGGGAGATCCCACGCTGGCGCGCAAGGCGTTTCAGGAGGCAATCCGCTTCGAATCGCCAGTGCAAACCTTCTTCCGAACGACCACGCGTAAGGTCGAGATAGACGGTTTTGAGGTTCCAGCGGGCGAAAAGGTGCTGATGTTCCTGGGCGCCGCTAACCGTGATCCACGCAAATGGGACCGTCCGAATGAGTACGACATTTGTCGGCAAACGAGCGGGCACGTCGGCTTCGGTTCGGGGGTCCACATGTGCAGCGGCCAATTCCTCGCACAGCTCGAGGGAGAAGTCATGCTGTCGGCTTTGGCGAGAAAAGCGAAATCAATCGAAATCTCGGGAGCGGTTCGGCGCCGCTACAATAACACGCTGCGCGGCCTAGACAGCCTTCCCGTCACCCTCAAAGCAATGGATTGACGCATGCCTTCCATCAAGTTCGTCCAGTCGTCCGGGAGCTCGGAAGTCGTCCAGGCACACGAGGGAGAGAGCGCAATGGAAGCTGCTACCCAGAACGCAATACCGGGCATTCTAGCTGAATGCGGCGGAAACGCCATGTGTGCGACGTGTCACGTATACGTTGATGATGAATGGCTCGATCGACTGCCATCAGTTTTGGAGCAAGAGAAAGCGCTGCTCACCGAAGTCGCGGCCGAACGCCGCCAGACGAGCCGGTTGTCGTGCCAGATCCAGATGACGTCAGGCCTCGACGGGCTACTTCTCCACATTCCGAATAAGCAGATCTAAGGCCGAAGAAAACCAGTCCCCCTATTGCTGAACCGAAGGTAACAAGATGAGAATGCGCGTGCTTACTTTGCTCATCATAACCGCATTCGCTGCGCCGCAGATGGCGAACGCCGAAGTGTCGGACAAGGTCGTCCGCATCGGCGTGCTCACCGATATGTCGGGACTTTATCAGGACACAAATGGTCTGGGATCCGTCGAGGCTGCCAGGATGGCAGCGGAGGACTTCGAGGGGGCTCATAAAGGTGTCAGGGTCGAGGTGATCTTTGCAGACCATCAGAATAAAGCCGATGTGGCGTCAGCGATCGTACGAAGATGGCTTGATCTCGACCGGGTCGATGCAGTGGTTGATGTGCCAAATTCGGCGGTCGGACTGGCGGTGAACTCGCTGCTCCGCGGCACAAGGGCGACTTTTCTCGCTGCGTCGACAGCCACGTCCGAGCTTACCGGCAAGGAGTGCTCTCCCAACACCATCCAATGGGTCAATGACGTCTGGGCGACTGCGCATGCGACCTCGGCGGCAATGATGGAGCGTGGAGGCAAGGACTGGTATTTCATCACCGTGAACTTCGCGCTCGGCCAGGGCCTCGAGTCAGAAGCGACGAACTATATCGAAAAGCACGGTGGCAAAGTGTATGGCTCCAGCAAGCACCCCATCGGCACGTCGGACTTCGCGTCGTTCCTTTTGCAAGCCCAGAGTTCCAAGGCGAAGGTAATCGGTCTGGCAAATGCCGGCGGCGATACGATCAACGCGATCAAGCAGGCGTCTGAATTCGGTATTCAGCAGGGCGGCCAGTCTATGGTCGCCTTCCTCCTCTTCATCAACGATGTTCACGGAATGGGTCTTAAGGTCGCGCAAGGTCTACAATTGATCGAGGCGTTCTACTGGGATGCGGACGATGACACGCGAGCCTTCGCGAAGCGGTTCGCTGCGCGCGCCGGCATGAACGGAAAAATGCCGAGTGGAAACCAAGCCGGCGTCTATTCGTCGACGTTGACTTTTCTCGGCGCGGTTGCCGCCACGCAAAGCGACGATTCGAACGCTGTGGTACCGGAAATGAAGAAGGTGAATGGACGGGATAAGTTGTTCGGCAATATCAGAATTCGCGAGGACGGGCGCGTCATACATCCAATGCACCTGTTCGAGGTGAAGCGTCCGGAAGAATCGAGATATCCGTACGACTATTACAAGCATCTCTCGACCATTCCTTCGGAACGGGCATTTCGTCCTTTGGAAGCTGGTGGGTGTCCCTTGGTGAAATGAGCCCTTCGTTTCCCGACGCCTAAAACGGTGGTCGGCGTGAGCGAGCCGTTCGGCAAGGCCCGGCACATTAAATCATGCCTGCGCCATGAGTGGAGACGTAGGGATGGACGGCGTGTCCCGGAATGCCGCGAACCAATGACACTTGCGATCGGCCTGTTGGAGCGCGGACGGCAAGGGCAACACTAGGGCAGAAGCCTTGCTCGACAATACGACTGCTGGCGCCTGCCTCCGGCTGGGAATATGGTCAAGGCCGCCGCCGGCAGGGCTCGCTGACCAGACGCCATGGCGGCCGAGGTGATCGAAAATGGGGATCGTTGACGACCTTACGCTTTTCGTGGAGACGGTCAGGGCCGGCAGCCTTTCTGCCGCAAGCCGTAAGACCGGCATTCCGAAGTCCAGCCTGAGCCGTCGCATCGGCGATCTCGAGAGCCAGCTTGGCGTGCATCTGCTCTACCGGGGGCCGAGAAATTTCTCCGCAACCGAAGTCGGAATTTCGATCTATGAACGAAGTGAGCGGATCAAGGAGGAGTTAGATGCCATTAAAGCGCTGGCGGAGAGCTTTTCAAATCACCCGTCAGGCAAGCTCCGCATCTCTTGCCCGGCCGTGCTGGCCGAAAGTCTGGTTTCCGAATTCGCGATCGGATTCTCGATCGTGCATACCGACGTTCGCATCACCCTGGATAGTGCGGTCGGTGCCTTCGACACCGCGATCGGCGACTATGACCTGATGATTCACCCGGCGCGCGGGGACACCATGGCCGACTCCGAGCTGGTCCGGCAAAAGCTTGCCGCCGCAAGCTACCGGCTCGTTGCCTCGCCTGGCTTCATGAAACCACTCGGAATGATCAACGATCCAGCGGAGCTTCAGGACCGGAACGGAATTGGCTGGGCGGCAGACGGCCATCTGGCACGCTGGACGCTCGTGAACCGAAACGCAAACACGACCGAATTGAACGTCAATCTGAAGTTCAGCGCGAACAACCTAAACGTGATCAGGCAGGCGGCGTTGAGCGGCGCCGGCTTGGCGCGGTTGCCGCTAACGATGTGCGAAGCCGACCTCGTGGAAGGACGTCTGGTGCTTCCGCTTCCCGATTGGGCGCCGCCTTCCGTTACCGTTTATGCTCTTTACCCTTCGCGGCGGTCACTGACGCTTGCCGGCCGTCTGTTTGTGGCCGGATTGGCCCGTCATCTGCAGGATAGCATGCCGGCAGCCTGACCGAGTCGTGGCGAACAGCCTGCGGCCCGCGAGACCCAATCCGCAATCATTCTCGAAGCGGACGTCTCTGCAGTCCTCTCTGCAATGGGCAGAGCGCGCCGGGGACGCGGCTTGCAACGTATTCGCGTATTGCTTCGACTGGCGATCAACGGACAAGACTTTGGGACTCCCCGCGGATATGCGAGCTGCCCGTTGCGTCCTGCATCTCGCTGAGAGCCGCTTGTGCCGGATTCGGAACGAACAGTCCCATTCCTGGGTCTCGACAAGCCGCGAACGAAATCTTTTAACACACGAATGCGCCGGGCAACGCAATCATCGGGGGATGAGCTTGACGAACAAGATGGATGTGATTGGAAGGGGCGATGCCGCAAGCGTCGCAAGCGCCTCTCCGGCTGTTTCTGAAAGTCTTCAGCCGTCCTTTCCCAAAACCTTGCTGTTGTGTTTCCTAGCGATATTGCTCGACGGCCTTGATACGGGCTCCATCGGAGTCGCCGGTCCGGCAATCGCGGCTCACTTCGGCGTGTCGACAGCTTCCTTGACACTGCCATTTATCATGACAAGCATCGGAGCCGTGTTAGGATATCTGGCTTCCGGCTATCTGGTGGCCCGATGGCGGGCTCGACGTGTGTTGATTTTCAGCGTGATTGGATTCGGGGTGCTCACCTTGGCAACACCCTTTGCGAGTTCGATTATTGTCCTGTCCATCCTCCGTCTTGTCACGGCCATAGGACTTGGCGCTGCACTTCCCTCGGCCGTGGCGATCGCAGTCTTGCAGGCACCCGTCACGCTGCGAGCTGCCGCCACGATCGTGGTCGGAACGGGACTTGCTGCGGGTGGGGCCCTAAGCGGTGCGCTTGGCGGCCTTCTGACCAGGAAGTATGGCTGGGAGTCACTATTCTACTTCGGAGGCGCGCTTCCATTGTTGCTGTCATTTGTACTGTTGCGCTGGCTGCCTGCGCCAGATGAAGCCGATGCTGCGGCAACGGTGGCGGGCGACAAGCGTATGGCGGGAAATCTGAAGCTCATCTCAAGCCTATTTGCCGGTTCGCTCGGCAGTCGAACCACATGTCTCTGGATCTTTTCATTTCTCATCTTCGCCGACGCCTATGCACTCATCTTCTGGCTGCCCCCGCTGCTGATCGGGTTCGGCTTTCCGGCTGCGGACGGCCAGTTCGCGGTCGGCTTCTTCAGCGCCGGCGGCCTCATCGCCAATTTGATTGTCGTGCCGCTGGTGGGCCGCTTCGCCGTCACCAGCGTGATGAGGATTGCCGCGTCGACAGCTGCGGTATGCGTGACCGGAATCGCGCTTTGGGCGACGACGTCGTGGGTCTGGGCGCTGATTCTAGGTGCCGGCGCCGGGCTTATCGCCTGTTCGGTCGGCCAGTCGGCGCTGGCCGTCTCAATCTATCCCGCGCCATTGCGAACCAACGGCGTCGGCTTCTCTGCGGCAGCGGGGCGGATCGGTTCGATCGTCGGGCCTGCTTTCGTTGGTCTGCTGTTCTCGCTTGGCTGGTCTCCGAAATCCATCGTCTTGGCGGCGGCCGTGCCGATCCTGGCCGCGATCCTCGTGCTGTTGCTCCTCCCGCGATCGGTTCAAGGCAGTGAGCTTTGGGATGTTTCCGCAGGGAAGCGGGGCACCTGATCGCATTTCGCCAGGTGCACCAAACAGGCATTGTCATGCAATGTTCAGGCTGCGCCCTTCTTCTACATGCCCTTCGCCTCGCTGCCGATCGACCGTGGACTGGTCGAAGCAATTAAGTGAGCGTGGAGCAAACGGAAGGTCTCAATGCGAAACGACGGCTCTGTAGCGCGAAAGTTCGAGCCTGCAGAAGCGGGCAGCATTCGAGACCCGGCCAATGCCCCTCTTATCCAAACACCGGGGTCCGGAGTTAAGCTGCCCCCGGTAGGAGAACAGCGCCTCCAGGGCGGTGGGTTTAGCAATGTGGCGGTCTAGTGACTCGAATCCCCGACAGATCACGGCATAGTCTAATGCGCTTACCCTCGGAGGCCTCGGCTGCTCGGCCGCCAGTCCAAGATCCCAATGACGCGCCAAGCGCCGTTCTCCCTGGCTGCCGCCGCAACGAAATCGCAATGAATTGGACGAAACGAGCGTGAACAAAACGGGTCGAAAAGGCCATCCAGATCAAGAAAAATCAACGACTTAGAAGTTGTTCACTGCGTTCGGGACGCAGGCATCCCTCAGTCAGATCGCAACTTGGACCGAATGTCGGTATCGGTGGTTGCGCCTCCTGGATTTGAGCTACAATGCGAGCTGGGTGTAGTTCCGAAGAGACACCGTGCTGTGCCGACGAAAGCGGGCATCGAAAATGCGCGTCTTCGATTTTGGGCGGCGGAGGTCGCTTTCACCTGACCGGCAGCCCAGGGCTTCGATATTCGTCTAAGCGTAGAGCTGCGGTCGTCCTGAGGCTCACGCACCGCCCTATGGATAAGATTGGATGAGGTATCGTAGCTTGGGCTGGTATGGGAAAGGCGGTTAGCGCTCCAGGGATTCGAACCCCGACGATCCAGCGGCACACTATCTCTTGGCATCTTAGAATGCGCAACGCTCCAGTAGCATGGACAAGGCTACCCCGCGTTCGCCTTCCACCCCGCCGCCTGGATGCCCGCCACGGCACACGCCTCGTCATTGTCCGACGTGTCGCCGGAGACGCCGACGGCGCCGAGAAGGGTCGTGCCGTCCATGATCAGCACGCCGCCGGGGACCGGCACCAACGCGCCTTTTGCAATCGTGTTCACGGCGTCGATGAAATAGGCCTGCTCCTGTGCCCGCTGGTACAAAGCGCGCGAACCCATGCCCATGGCGAGCGCGCCAAAGGCTTTGCCGTGGGCGATCTCGGCGCGCATCAGGCTGGTGCCGTCCTGCGCGGCTGCGAGCTTGAGCACGCCGCGGGCGTCGAGGACGGTGACGACGAGCGGCTTGAGCTTCAGCTCAGTCGCCTTCGCCAATGCGGCGTCGAGTATCTTGCGGGCGGTGTCGAGCGTGAGGTCAGCCATAACTGGGTTCCTTTGCAATAGGAGTGGAATTGGTCTCGGCGCTATCGAGGCTCATCGCCAGCACGCGGGCGACGTGAAGCGCCTCGCGCTGCGCGCCGTCGTGGATCTGGTGGCGGCAGGAGGTGCCGTCGGCGACGACGAGCGTGCTCTGGTCTGCGCGGCGCACCGCCGGCAGCAGCGACAGCTCGGCCATCTCGATCGAGGCATCATAGGTGTCCGCGCCGTAACCAAAAGCACCCGCCATGCCGCAGCAGCTCGACTCGATGGTCTTGACCTCAAGGCCGGGGACGAGCCGCAGCACCTGCTCGACCGGCTTGAAGGCGCCAAAGGATTTTTGATGGCAATGGCCGTGGACGAGGGCCTTCTCAGCGACGGTGCCGAGCGGCAGTTGCAGCCGGCCGGCCTCGGCCTCGCGCACCAGAAACTCCTCGAAGGTCAGCGCGTGGGCGCCGACAGCCTTGGCGTCATCGTCCTTGCGCAGCGAGGCGAGCTCGTCGCGGAGCGTCAGCAGGCAGCTCGGCTCGAGGCCTATGATCGGCACCCCGCGCGTGGCAAAGGGCGCGAAGGCGGCGACGAGACGATCGAGCTCGGACCTGGCTTCATCGACCAGCCCGGCGGACAGGAAGGTGCGACCGCAGCAGAGCGGCCGGTTGCCGCTGGGGGGCTTCGGCATATGCACGCGATAGCCGCCAGCGGCGAGCACACGCAACGCGGCCTCGAGATTTTCGCGCTCGTAGATGCGATTAAAAGTGTCGGCGAAGAGAACGACTTCGCGGCCGGCCTCCGGACCGACGCTGTCGGCAGGCGCCACGAACACATCGCTGCGGAAGGCGGGCAGGGCGCGGCGCGCGCTGATGCCGGCGAAGCGCTCGAACAGCTTTCGCAGCAGCGGGCTTCGGTTGCGCAAGTTCGCTAGCGGCGCAAAGCGCGACGCGAGGCCGGCGTAACGCGGGAGGTAGCCGACCAGGCGGTCGCGCAGCGTCAGGCCGTGCGAGGCCGTGCGCGCGGCCAGCACCTCGATCTTCATCTTGGCCATGTCGACCCCGGTCGGGCATTCGTGGCGGCAGGCCTTGCAGGAGACGCAAAGTTTCAGGGTCTCCATCATTTCGTCGGAGGACAGCGCGTCGGGGCCGAGCTGCCCGGAGATCGCGAGCCGCAAGGTGTTGGCGCGGCCTCGCGTGACATCCTTCTCGTTTCGCGCGGCGCGATAGGACGGGCACATCACGCCGCCCTCGAGCTTGCGGCAGGCGCCGTTGTTGTTGCACATCTCGACCGCGCCCTGGAAGCCGCCGCCGGCGCCGGGATAGGCCGACCAGTCGAGCTTGGTCTTGAGGTCAACGACGCGATAGTCCGGCTTGAAACGGAACAGCGAGCGGTCGTCCATCTTCGGCGCGTCGACGATCTTGCCGGGGTTGAGCACGCCGTCGGGATCGAAGCGGTGCTTTACTTCCTTGAAGTCGGTGACGAGGCGCTCGCCGAACATGGTCTCGTGGAATTCGGAGCGGACCAGGCCGTCGCCATGCTCACCGGAATGCGAGCCCTTGTATTCGCGCACCAGCGCAAAAGCCTCTTCGGCGATGGCGCGCATCGCCTTGACGTCTTTGTCGAGCTTGAGGTTCAGCACGGGGCGCACATGCAGGCAGCCTTCGGAGGCGTGCGCGTACATCGTGCCGCTGGTGCCATGCCTGGCAAACACCTCGTTCAGCCGCGCGGTGTAGTCGGCGAGATACGGCAGCGGCACGGCACAGTCCTCGACGAAGGAGACCGGCTTGCCCTCCTGCTTCATCGACATCATGACGTTGAGGCCGGCGGCGCGGAAATCGGCGATGCCGCTTTGGAGCGCGGGCTCGGTGATCTCGACCACGCCGCCCCATTTGCGCGTGTCGTTATTCCAGCCGAAGCCGAGATCGCCCATCAGCTCGCCGAGCTGCTTGAGGCGCAATAGATTGTCGGCCTGGTCCTCCTCGGCGAACTCGACCACCAGCACGGCGTCTGGATCGCCCTTGATCGCCGCATTGATGATCGGCTTGAACATCGCGATGTCGCGGCCGAGCGCGATCATGGTGCGGTCGACCAGCTCAACCGCGATCGGCTTCAGCTTGACCAGGTGCTGGGCCGCGTCCATCGCCTCGTAAAAACTGCCGAAATGGCAGACGCCCAGCGCCTTGTTGCGGATGACAGGCCACAGCTTCAGCTCGACCTTGGTGGTGAAGGCGAGCGTGCCTTCGGAGCCGACCAGGAGATGCGCCATGTTGTTGCGCGCATTGCGCGGGATGAGCGCATCGAGATTGTAGCCGCCGACGCGGCGCTGCACTTTTGGGAAGCGCGCAGCGATCTCGTCGGCCTCGCGCGTGCCGAGGTCGAGCATGTCGCGGAACAGGGCGCGCATGCTGTCGTCGGCGTCGAGATCGGAGAGATCGCGCGAGACCTCGCCGAAACGGCTCAGCGTGCCGTCGGCGAGCGAGGCCTCCAGCGACAGCGTGTTGTCGCGCATGGTGCCGTAGCGAAGCGAGCGGCCGCCGCAGGAATTGTTGCCGGCCATGCCGCCGATGGTGGCGCGGGACGCGGTCGAGACGTCGACCGGAAACCACAGGCCATGCTTTTTGAGCTGCCGGTTGAGGTCGTCGAGCACGATGCCGGGCTCGACCACGCAGGTCCGGCCTTCGACGTCGAGCGACAGGATGCGGTTGAGGTGTTTTGAGAGATCGACGACGAGGCCATCGTTGACGGTCTGGCCGCATTGCGAGGTGCCGCCACCGCGCGGGGTGACCTTCACGCCCTCGTCGCGGGCGACCGCCAGGGCCCGCAGCGCCTCGTTCATGGTCTTGGGGACCACGACGCCGGACGGCACGATCTGGTAGAACGAGGCGTCGGTGGCGTAGCGGCCGCGGCTGAAGTGATCGAACAGGACGTCGCCAGTCATGTCCGCGCGCAGGCGCGGTTCGAGCGAGGAGGCGTTGGTCATCCCTGGTCCCGGATTGATCCTACAAGGCCCCGGCCCCGTCGGATTATTCATTCTTGTTTCTGACCGATTATATTATGAATTCAAAATGAGCAAGCCGGCTACCCCTTAGGGTGCCGCCGGTGCGTCGTCTTCGGATTCGGCCAGGTGCTCGATCGCGGCCGTCCGCTTGTTGCGCAGGTGCTGGAACAGGATGTCGCTGAGCTCGCTCGCGGCGCGGCGGCGCAGCGCGTCCAGGATCGCCTCGTGCTCGCGCATCGCCTCCGCCCAGCGCTGCCGCTTGCGGGCGAAATTGGCGGAGTAGCGGACCCGGCGGATTCGTCCGGCAAAGTTGGCGTAGGCGGTCTTCAGCGTCTCGTTGCGCGCGGCTGCGACGATGCTCTCGTGGATGCGCTGGTTGGCCTGGAAATAGCCGTGCATGTCGCGATGCAGATAATGGCCGTACATCTCGTAATGCAGCTGCTCGATTGCAGTGATTTCCGCATCCGTAATGGCCTCGCAGGCGAGGCGCCCGGCGAGGCTCTCCAGTCCCGCCATGACGTCGAACAGCTCTTCGAGGTCGCGCTGGCTGAGCTGGCGGATGCGGGCGCCGCGGTTGGGTAGCAGCTCGATCAGGCCCTCGGCCGCGAGCACCTTCAGTGCCTCGCGCAGGGGCGTGCGGGAGATGCCGAACATCTCGCAGAGCTGGCGCTCGGGAACGCGGGCACCGTCGGGAATGTTGCCTTCCACGACGTAGTCGCGCAGCCGCAGCAGGATCTCGCCATGGAGCGAGGCCTCGTGACGGTTTTCTTGGCGGTCGCCGCCATTTGTGGCGGGCGGGGTGATCGGAACCCCGGTGTCGGGAATCGTGGATTTCATTTGCAGCACAGTAGTTTGCTCGTTGGGTCGCGTCGACGGCCGCAATCGAATACCAAATTTCGATTGAAGTGACAAAAAATGAATGCAAAATGGCCAACAGAGCCGGCCAGAATCCGCCGCCAGGGAGGTTTTCATGCATCAGGGACGCCATTTCCTTCAAATTCCGGGCCCGAGCCCGGTCCCCGAGCGCGTTCTTCGCGCCATGGACATGCCTGTCATCGACCACCGGAGCGCGGAATTCGGCGAGCTCGGCCGCACCGTGCTCGAAGGCAGCCAAAAGATTTTCCAAACCGCGGGCCCCGTCGTGATCTTCCCTTCCTCGGGGACCGGCGCCTGGGAGGCCGCGATCGTCAACACGCTGTCGCCGGGCGACAAGGTGCTGATGGTCGAGACCGGCCATTTCGCCACGCTGTGGCGGCAGATGGCGGGCCGCTTCGGCATCGAGGTCGATTTCGTGCCCGGCGACTGGCGCCGCGGCGCCGATCCGGCCGTGATCGAAGCCAAACTCACCGAGGACAAGGCGCGCGCGATCAAAGCGGTGATGGTCGTGCACAACGAGACCTCGACCGGTGCGACCAGCCGCATCGCCGAGATCCGTGCCGCGATCGACCGCACGGGCCATCCGGCGCTGCTGATGGTCGACACCATCTCCTCGCTCGGCTCGGTCGACTACCGCCACGACGAGTGGAAGGTCGATGTCAGCGTCAGCTGCTCGCAGAAGGGGTTCATGCTGCCGCCCGGCCTTGGCTTCAACGCGATCTCGGAGAAGGCGCGCGCGGCTGCGAAGACCAACAAGATGCCGCGCTCCTATTTCGACTGGGAGGAGATGCTCAAGCCGAACGCCAACGGCTTCTTCCCCTACACGCCCGCGACCAACCTGCTTTACGGCCTGCGCGAGGCGATCGCGATGCTGCTCGAAGAGGGGCTCGACAACGTGTTCGCGCGTCATCAGCGGCTCGCCGCCGCAACGCGCGCCGCCGTCAATCATTGGGGACTCGAAGTGCTGTGCCAGGAGCCGTCGGAATTCTCGCCGGTGCTGACCGCGGTGCTGATGCCGCCCGGCCATGACGCTGACCAGCTCCGCAAGATCGTGCTCGAGAGTTACAACATGTCGCTCGGCTCGGGCCTGTCGAAGGTTGCCGGAAAGGTCTTCCGCATCGGCCATCTCGGTGAATGCAATGCGCTGACGCTGCTCGGCGCGCTCACCGGCGTGGAGATGGGCCTGTCGGTTGCCGGCGTGCCGCACCGCTCCGGCGGCGTCGACGTCGCGATGAAGCTCCTGGAGCAGCGCCCGCAGGGCAATGCATCGCCGCATCTGAAAGTGGTCGGCACCTAATTGCGCAGGGACACGCAAGGCCAATCATAAAAAGCGATCAGGAGGGGTGGAGATGGGAATTCGGTTCAAGGCCACGCATGTCGTGCTGGCGATGCTCTGCGCGATGTATTTCATCACCTATGTCGACCGGGTGAACATCGGCACCGCGGCGAGCGAGATCCAGAAGGAGCTCGCTCTCTCCAACACGCAGCTCGGCCTGGTCTTCTCCGCCTTCGCCTATCCTTATCTCTTGTTTCAAGTGATCGGCGGCTGGGTCGGTGACCGTTTCGGGCCGCGCAAGACGCTGTTCTGGTGCGGCATGATCTGGGCGGTTGCCACCATCTCGACCGGCTTCGTCAACGGACTTGCCGCACTGTTCGTCGCGCGCTTCGCGCTCGGCTTCGGCGAGGGCGCGACGTTCCCGACCGCGACGCGCGCGATGCAGTACTGGACACCGGCAAACCGCCGTGGTTTTGCGCAAGGCCTGACCCATTCCTTCGCCCGGCTCGGCAATGCCGTGACGCCGCCGGTGGTGGCGCTCCTGATCCTGTGGCTGACCTGGCGCGGCGCGTTCGTCGTGCTCGGCTTCGTCAGCCTCGTCTGGGGCGTGATCTGGGTCTGGTACTTCCGCAACGAGCCGAAAGACCACGCTGCCATCACGGAAGCAGAGCTCGCCGTGCTGCCGCCGCGCCCGACCGGCGAGCGTCCGCGCGTGCCCTGGAGCCCGCTGTTGGGGCGGATGTGGCCGGTGACGCTGACCTATTTCTGCTACGGCTGGTGCCTGTGGCTCTATCTCAACTGGCTGCCGCTGTTCTTCAAGAACAACTACAATCTCGACATCAAGAACTCGGCGTTGTTCGCCTCCGGCGTCTTCTTCGCCGGTGTGATCGGCGACAGCGTCGGCGGCGTGATCTCGGACAAGATCCTCGACCGCACCGGCAATGTCCGCCTGGCGCGGCTCAGCGTCACCGTCACGGGATTTGCGGGGGCGCTGCTCTCGCTGTTCCCCATCCTGTTCGTCCACGACATCACGATCGTCGCGCTGTGCCTGTCGGCCGGCTTCTTCTGCGCCGAGCTCGTGATCGGCCCGATGTGGTCGATCCCGATGGACATTGCCCCAAAATATTCGGGGACCGCGTCCGGACTCATGAACACCGGCTCAGCCTTTGCAGCCATCGTCTCCCCGCTGGTCGCCGGCTTCGTGATCGATGCGACCGGAAACTGGTACCTGCCGTTCCTGATGTCGATGGGGCTGTTGCTGCTCGGCGGCCTCTCGGCCTTCCTGATGCACCCGGAACGCCCGTTTACGGAGGCCGAGGGGCGCCTGCCGTCCGGCAAGGTGGTGGCCGCGGAGTAGGAGCGGCGGAGGGTCCCCGGTTAGGCATGGGAGTCTCCCTTTGGAGAGGGGACAAGCCGGTCAAATGGTGCTATTCGGCGGCCATCAAAACAAGGCTAGACCGGGAAGGACGCCTATGACCGTGCATACTGGAAGGCATTTTCTCCAGATTCCAGGACCGACCAACGTGCCCGACCGCGTGCTGCGGGCGATGGACATGCCGACGCTGGACCATCGCGGTGCGGAGTTCGCCGAGCTTGGTTTTGCCGCGCTTGCGGCGATGCAGCGCGTGTTCCGCACCAAGCAGCCCGTGATCATCTTCCCGTCGTCCGGCACCGGCGCCTGGGAAGCGGCGATGGTGAACGTGCTCGCGCCCGGCGACAAGGTTTTGATGTGCGAGACCGGCCAGTTCGCCGTGTTGTGGCGCGGCATCGCCGACAAGTTCAAGCTCGACGTCGACTTCATCCCGAGCGACTGGCGCCATGGCGCCGACCTCGCCGAGATCGAGAAGAGCCTCGTCGCCGACAAGCAGCACGCGATCAAGGCGGTCTGCGTCGTCCACAACGAGACCTCGACCGGCTGCGTGACGCCGCCGCTCGAAGTGCGCAAGCTGCTCGACCGCACAAAACATCCGGCGCTGCTGATGGTCGACACCATCTCCGGTCTCGGCTCGATGGAATACGAGCACGATGCCTGGGGCATCGACGTCTCGGTCGCCGGCTCGCAGAAGGGCCTGATGCTGCCGCCCGGTCTCGGCTTCAACGCCGTCTCGGAGAAGGCGCTCAACGTTGCCAAAGCCAATCCCGGCATGCGCTCCTATTGGGACTGGCAGGAAGTGATCTCCTTCAATAAGCTCGGCACCTTCCCCTACACGCCTGCGACCAATCTGCTCTATGGCCTACGCGAAGCGGTCAAGATGCTGGAAGAGGAGGGGCTGGAGAACGTCTGGTCCCGCCACAAGCGTCACAGCGCGGCGACGCGCGCGGCGGCCGAGGTCTGGGGTCTCGAGACGCAGTGCGCCGATCCCGCCGCGCATTCGCCGGCGCTGACCGGCGTGCGCGTGCCTGACGGCCACGACGCTGACGCCTTCCGCAAGGTGGTGCTGGAAAACTTCGACATGTCGCTCGGCACCGGCCTGAACAAGGTCAAGGGCAAGGTGTTCCGCATCGGCCATATCGGTCATTTCAACGATCTGATGCTGATGGGTACGCTCGCCGGCGTCGAGATGGGCCTGGATCTAGCGAAGATTCCGCACCGGAGCGGCGGCGTGCTGGCGGCCATGGACGTCCTGAAGGGGCGCGACGCAGTGCCTATGGCCAAAGCTCAGGTGGCCTGAACTAACTTGGAAAGTGAGCGCGCGATGAACGCCCCGACGACGACCAACGAAGACCTGCTCTACTCCGTCACGGACGGCATCGCGCGGATCACCTTCAACCGCCCGCAGGCGCGCAACGCAATGACCTTCGCCATGTATGATCGCATGGCGGAGATCTGCCTGAACATCAACGCCGACCGCTCGATCAAGGCGCTGATCCTCACCGGCGCCGGCGACAAGGCGTTTGCCTCCGGCACCGACATCTCGCAATTCCGCGCGTTCAAGACGGCGCAGGATGCGCTCGACTACGAGGCGCGGATCGACCGGGTGCTCGGCACGCTCGAGCAGTGCCGCGTGCCCGTGATCGCGGCCATTGCGGGGGCCTGCACCGGTGGCGGCGCCGGCATCGCCGCCTGCTGCGATCTCCGGATCGGCACCGAGACGACGCGCATGGGTTTCCCGATCGCGCGCACGCTCGGCAACTGCCTGTCGATGTCCAATATCAGCCGCGTCGTTTCGCTGGTGGGGCCGGCCCGCACCAAGGATCTGATCTTCAGGGCGCGACTGGTCGAGGCGCAGGAAGCGCTGTCGCTCGGGCTGCTCACCGAAATCGTCCCTGATGTCGAGACGCTGCAGCGCCGCGCCGACGAGACCGCAAAGCTCGTCGCGAGCCACGCTCCGCTAACCCTCGAAACGACCAAGGAAGCGGTGCGCCGCATCCGCCCCACGCTGTCGCGCGAACAGGGCGAGGACCTGATCCTCAAGGCCTATATGAGCGAAGATTTCCGCGAAGGCATGGACGCCTTCCTCAACAAGCGCACGCCGAACTGGAAGGGCAAGTAGGGGCAAATAGCGCGCGCTTCGTCAGCCGAAAGTCATATGCGGCCGAATGTCCGCCTGCTTGAACTCGCGATCTTTAGTCCGCACAATGCATCGATAGATTTCCCGGCGTCACAAAGCCAATAAGAACCAGGGGACGAAACTCGTGCGAATTCCAGTGAAAGCCGTCGGAGCTGCGACGGCCTTGTTGTTGAGCGCGCCAGCCTTTGCCGGCTGGGAGCCCACCAAGCCGGTCGAGATCGTCGTGGCCGCGGGCGCGGGCGGCGCCTCCGACCAGATGGCGCGGATGATGCAGGCCGCGATCCAGAAGAACAATCTGATGAAGCAGCCGATGGTGGTCTCGCTCAAGGGCGGCGCGTCGGGTGCGGAAGCGCTGATGTACATGAAGTCCAGCGAGGGCGATCCGAATAAGGTGCTGATCGCCTATTCGCTGATCTACATGCTGCCGCTGTCGGCCAAGATCCCGTTCAACTGGCGCGAACTGACCCCGGTCTCGGTGATCGCGCTCGACCAGTTCGTGCTGTGGGACAACAGCGCCGGCCCGAAGACGGTGAAGGAATTCGTCGACGCCGCGAAGGCGGCGAGCGCCCCGTTCAAGATGGGCGGCACCGGCTCCAAGCGCGAGGATCACGTGCTGACCGTTTTCCTCGAGCAGAAGACCGGTGCGAAATTCTCCTACCTGCCCTACAAGTCCGGCGGCGAGGCCGCGACCCAGCTCGTCGGCAACCACACCGAATCCAACGTCAATAACCCTAGCGAAAATCTCGAAGTCTGGCGCGCCGGCCAGGTGCGACCGCTCTGCGTGTTCGACAAGGAGCGCATCGCCTACACCAGCAAGGTGACCGACACGCAGTCCTGGGCCGACATCCCGACCTGCAAGGAGGAGGGCATCGACGTCCAGTATCTGATGCTGCGCGCGATGTTCCTGCCCGGCAAGGTCACGCCGGAGCAGCAGGCGTTCTATGTCGAGCTGTTCCACAAGGTGACTCAGACCGCCGAATACAAGGACTACATGGAAAAGCAGGCATTGAAGCCGATCTTCCTCACCGGCAAGGACATGGTGCAATTCCTCGAGGAGGACGATGCCACCAACAAGTCGCTGATGACGGAAGCCGGATTCGTCGCGAAGTGATCCCACCTCCACGTCATGCCCCGCGAAGGCGGGGCATCCAGTACGCCGAAGCTTATCCGTACTCCTCGCCGCAGCTGGAATACTGGATCATCCGCCTTCGCGGATGATGACCGCGCATTTTGATTTGGCAGAGCATGTCCCAAACCGATCTCGAAATCGTCGTCGACGATCCGACCGCGCCTGAGGAAAACTCGCCTTCCGTCACTAGCTCGGGCACGGTCGAAATGATCGTCTGCCTGCTGCTGCTCGCGCTGGCAGCGATCCTCGGCTACGACAATTGGCGGACCGGGGCATCCTGGGATTCGACCGGGCCTGAGCCCGGCTATTTCCCGTTCTATCTCTGCCTCGTCCTCGGCGGCGGCAGCCTCTATGGCCTGATCGCCGCGCTCCTCACGCGCCGCGGGGCCGCCGAAACCTTCGTCACGCGCGCGCAGGCGCGCCGGGTGATGGCGGTGTTCGTGCCGACGCTGCTGTTCTGCCTGGTGACGCAGTTCCTCGGTCTCTACGTCGCGAGCTTCCTGCTGATCGCGGGCTTCATGCGGGCGATCGGCAAGATCGCGCTGTGGAAGTCGCTGGTCACCGCCTTCCTGTTCACGGCGATCATGTTCGTCACCTTCGACATCGCCTTCGACGTCATCATGCCGAAGGGCCCGCTCGAAGCGGCCTTCGGCTACTAGGCGGACCCGCGATGGAAGCTTTCGGTCTCCTGCTTCACGGCTTCGCCGTCCTGCTCACGTGGAAGACGCTCGTGCTGATGATGGTCGGGCTCGTGCTTGGCATCTTCGTCGGCGTGCTGCCGGGTCTCGGCGGCCCCAACGGCGTTGCGATCCTGCTGCCGCTCACCTTCACGATGGATCCGACCTCGGCGATCGTGATGCTGTCCTGCATCTACTGGGGCGCGCTGTTCGGCGGCGCGATCACCTCGATCCTGTTCAACATCCCCGGCGAAGCCTGGTCGGTCGCCACCACCTTCGACGGCTATCCGATGGCGCAGCAGGGCAGGGCGGCAGAGGCGCTGACCGCGGCGTTCACGTCGTCCTTCATCGGCTCGCTGGTCGCGGTGCTGCTCATCACCTTCCTCGCGCCGATGATCTCGTCCTTTGCGCTGAAGTTCGGCCCGCCCGAGTTCTTCGTGGTGTATCTCTTGACCTTCTGCTCCTTCGTCGGCCTCGGGCGTGAGGCCAAGCACAAGACGCTCATCTCGATGTCGCTCGGGCTGTTGCTCGCAGGCATAGGCATGGACACGGTGTCGGGCCAGCTGCGCATGACTTTCGGCTCGTCCGAGCTCTTGCGCGGCATCAACTTTCTCGTGGCCGTCATCGGCCTGTTCGGCATTAGCGAGATCCTGCTGACGATGGAGGAGCGGCTGGCTCTGCGCGGGCACGCGGCGAGCATCTCGCTGCGCGTCGTGCTGAGCGTGTGGAAAGACCTGCCGAAATACTGGGTGACGCTGCTGCGCTCTTCCTTCATCGGCTGCTGGCTCGGCATCACGCCGGGCGGCGCGATCGCGGCGTCCTTCATGGGCTACAATCTCGCCAAGCGCTTTTCCAAGGATCCAGAGAGCTTTGGCAAGGGCCGTATCGAGGGCGTGTTCGCGCCGGAGACGGCTGCGCATGCCTCCGGCACCTCGGCGCTGCTGCCGATGCTGGCGCTCGGCATTCCCGGCTCCGGCACGGCTGCGATCCTGCTCGGCGGGTTGATGGTGTGGGGGCTCAATCCCGGACCGCTGCTGTTCATCGAGCACAAGGATTTCGTCTGGGGCCTGATCGCCTCGATGTATCTCGGCAATGTCGTCGGACTCGTGCTGGTGCTGACGACGGTGCCGATCTTCGCCTCGATCCTGCGCGTGCCGTTCGCGGCGGTGGCGCCGATGATCGTGGTGTCCTGCGCGATCGGCGCCTATGCGATCCAGAATGCGATGTTCGACATCTGGCTGATGCTCGGCTTCGGTGTCGTCGGTTATGTCTTCAAGAAGATCGGCATTCCGCTGGCGCCGTTCACGCTGGCGCTCGTGCTCGGCAACCGCGCCGAGGATGCCTTCCGCCTGTCGATGATCGGTTCGGGCGGCGACCTCAAAGTGTTCTGGTCGAACGGTCTGGTCGGCTCGATCACGACGCTGGCGATCGTGCTGTTTTTCTGGCCGCTGATCGATGCCGCACTCGGACGTCTCGGTTTGACCAGGCGGACTAAGGCCGCCTCGGGCTGAGACGTCCGGAACCTGGTCTAAGGTCAATCGCCTAGACAACCTTGGCTTGTCGAAGTCCGGCGATTTCGCTGTCGCTGAAACCGAACTCGTTGAGCACCTCCTCGGTGTGCTCGCCGAATTCCGGCGGCCGCGCCACCATCTTGCTTGGCGTACGCGACAGCGTGACGGGCTGGCCGACCAGGCGGATATGGCGGTCTTCTTCGTTCGGCACGTTCTGGGCGATGCCGAGATGCCTGACCTGGGCGTCCTCGAACACCTGGTCGATGGCGTAGATCGGCCCGCAGGGCACACCGGCCTCGTTGAATTCGCGTACCCAGGTCTCGGTCGACTTCGTCACTGTGCGCTTCTCGATCTCGGCGTTGAGCGCATCGCGGTTTTTGGAACGGGCAGAGGCTGTCGCATAATCGGGATGGCTGTAGAGTTCCGGCGCGCCGATCGCCTGGGCACAGCGCTCCCAGATCCGCCCGCCTGTCGTGGCGATGTTGATGTAGCCGTCCGAGGTCTTGAACACGCCGGTCGGGATGCTGGTCGGATGGTTGTTGCCGGCCTGCTCGGCGACTTCCTTCTCCATCAGCCAGCGCGCGGCCTGGAAGTCGAGCATGAAGATCTGGGCCTGGAGCAGCGATGTCTGCACCCATTGGCCCTTGCCCGAAATCTCGCGCTCGAGCAGCGCGGTGAGGATGCCCATGGCGCAGAACAGGCCGGCCGTCAGGTCCGCGACGGGAATGCCAACTCGCATCGGGCCTTCCCCCGGCGCGCCCGTGATCGACATCAGCCCGCCCATGCCCTGCGCGATCTGATCGAAGCCCGGGCGCTTGTGATAGGGGCCGTCCTGGCCGAAGCCGGAGATGCTGCCATAGACGATGCGCGGGTTGATCTCGCGCAGCGTCTCATAGTCGATGCCGAGCTTCTTCTTCACGTCGGGGCGGAAATTCTCGACCACGACGTCGGCCTTGGCGGCGAGGCGCTTGAACACGGCAAGCCCCCGCTCGTCCTTCAAGTTCAGCGTCATGGCCCGCTTGTTGCGATGCAAATTTTGGAAATCGGAGCCCCGACGCGGGCCGCCCGGCTGTTCGCCGCCGGAATCCTCGGTCAGCGCGTCGATCTTGATCACCGTGGCGCCCCAGTCAGCGAGCTGCCGCACACAGGTCGGCCCCGACCGGACGCGGGTCAGATCGAGCACGGTGAAGCGCGACAGGGCTTCGGAAGCGTGAGGAGAGGGCATATTGGCGCTCCGGGGATAAACTGCGAGCCCACCATAGTGTCTAAAGGTCATGCGGCAAGCGCCGACTGTCGCAGCCAGCCATGCGCCACTTTGAGAAAATCTCGTGGAACGAGCCTCTGCGCGGGCCATCTGCGCTCCCCGTTCAACCGCCGCTCTGGATTCCGTCACATCGCGGGACTAGGCTTGTGCGCATGTGGAACGGCATGACATTTTTCAGCATATGCGATTGTGGATTCCGGCGCCGGGGCGGGCTGCTTCGGTGGGCCGGGTGGGCTGTCGCGCTGCTGCTGTTTCTGCGCGCGATCCCGCTCCAGGCCCAGTCGCTCGGCCAGGGCTTGTCCGCCTTTCAGCGGCAGGACTATGTGACGGCATCTCGCGTGTTCATCCCGCTCGCCGAGCGCGGCAATGCGGGGGCGCAGTCCTATCTCGGCTTGCTGTTCGAGACCGGCCGTGGCGTGCCGCAGAGCTATACGGAAGCGGCGATGTGGTACCGCCGCGCGGCGGAGCAGGGTGATAGCCGCGCGCAATATTCGCTCGGGCTGCTCTACGATCGCGGCTTTGGCGTGCCGCAGGATATCGTCGAAGCCTCGAAATGGCTGAACTTGGCGACTGCCGCATCGCCGCCGCGGGTGCGCGAGGCCCGGGCGCGGATCCGTGATGCGGTCACCACCAAAATGACGCGCGGAGAGATCGCCCAGGCTCGCCTGCGGGCACTGGAATGGGCGCCGAGCCGCGAGCACTGACGGGCTTGCCCACGGTCCGTCCGGCAAAAAGCCGAAAACAAGCCCATGCACAGTAGGGGACGGCCGCAGGCAAATTGCGCCCTTACGAAGATTTATCGTCATCGTGTCAAGCCTTAGCCGGGCCAACCGCCGAGCCGGTTCAGATACCAGGTTTCGCCCAGCCAGCCGATCCAGATCGACGGCGCCAGGAACAGGCCGAACGGCAGGAAGGCGGTCCCGCGCAACGGTTTCCTTTGCAATGCCGTATTGGCGACATAGGCCCCGATCGCGAGCAGCGCCGCGAGTTCGATCACCGCGGCCACCGTCGCAAGGTCGAGCCAGGCCCCGCTGATGGCGGCGAGCTTGACGTCGCCGAGCCCGAGTCCGTTGCGGCCGCGCCAATACCGATAGGCCACCATCAGGAGCAGCAGCGGAAGCGCCACGGTCACGGCGCGCGCGACCGGCCAGAGCAGCGCCTCGGCGCCCATATCGGGCACGAAGGCGGCGGCGCGGAGCAGGGCGAGCGCGAAAGCGGCCCCGGTCAGCTCATTCGGGATCAGATAATGGCGGGCATCGTTTGCGGCGATGGCGAGCATGAGAGCGGCCAGAAACGCGCCATAGAGGCCTTCCGCGGCGGGGGCCGTGACGAGGCTTGCGAACACGGCGACGAGCAGCGCGAGGCTGAGGACGAGCGGGGTACGTATCCCATCATGCGCGTCTTCCCCGGTCACGCCGTCAGCGCGCAGTCTTGGGGGGGCTGACGGTGACCACGGGATTGCTGGTCCCGACCAGGCGACTGTTCATCTTGCTGCGCATCTCCTCGGCGATGACGTGCGCATCGACCCCGTCCTTGATGACGGTCGGGCGGATGAACAGGATCAGCTCGGTCCGTGCGCGTGCGGTGGTCTGGTGCGAGAAGGCGTCCCCCATGCCTGGAATGGAATCCAGGATCGGCAGGCCCTGGCGCTGCTTGTTTTCGGTCTCGCTGATCAGGCCGGCGAGCAGCACGGTCTGTCCGCTCGTTACCGCGATCGAGCTCTTGACCCGGCGCTGCGAGATCGTTGGGGTCAGCGAGTTGGCACTGCCGGCGGCCACGCTCGAGATTTCCTGCTCGATATCGAGCACGACATTGCCGTTGGCATTGGCGCGCGGCAGCACGCGCAGGATGATGCCGGTGTTCTTGTAGTCGATGGTGTTGACCACGGTGTTGTTGGCGGTCAGCACCGTTGCGGTGCCGGTCGAGAACGGCACCTGGTCGCCGACTTGCAACGTCGCCGGCTGGTTGTCGAGCACCACCAGCGACGGGTTCGACAACACCTTGACATTGGTGACGCCGTGCAGCGCGTCGAGAATGACCCGCGGCGAGTTTTCCGAGCCGATCAGGAAGTTGAAGCCCGGCAAGACACGTCCGAGCAGCGCGCCGGACGCGGCGTTGACGGCGTTGGACGCCGCTTCGACGGCACCGCTGCCAACAGTCGCGGCATTGCTGACGCCGGAGATGGTGTTGGAGATCGAGCCCTTCTGGCTCGCCAGGAAGAACTGCACGCCGTAGTTCAACTGGTCGTTCAGCGTCACCTCGGCGATCGTCGCCTCGATCGCGATCTGGCGCTGCGGCCGGTCGATCTGGCGTATCGTCTGCTCGACGACGCGCTGTGCGTCCTGGTTGGCATAGACGAGAACGGCATTGTTGGTGACGTCGGCGGTGATCCGCACGTTCTGCAGGATGCCGTTGATGCCGGACTTCGCGCCATTGCCGTTGCCCGACAATCCACCGGCGCTGTTGTCCAGCGCAGGTGTTGTGGCCGCGGCAGGCGCGGGGCGGGCGCTGAATGATGATCCCGGAGCTCCGGTGACCGGGGTCGCGGCGCCGGACGCAGCCGTCGGCAGTGCGCTCAGTGAGGCGACAGGATTAGTTGAGGTCGACGTCGCGATGCCCGCACCGGGCGCGACCTGGCTCGACCCGCTGTCGAGCGTCGAGCTGCTCGTCGCGCTCTGGTTGAACAGCATGTCGTTGAGCATCGCCACGACGAGCTTGGAATTGCCGTAGCGCAACGGATAGGATTTCAGGTTCACGCCGTCGGTATCGGAACGGTCGAGCCGCGCAATCCAGGTCTGCGCGCGCTTCAGATATTCCGGCTTCTGGCTCACCACGAGGATCGAGTTGAGCCGTGCGATCGGCTGGAGCTTGATGACGTTCTGGCCCATGCCGCCTTCGCCGGAGTCCATGATCTTCTCGATCTCGGCGATGACAGGCTCGGGCGAGGAATTGCGCACAGGGAAGATGCCGACCGATTGTCCACGCATCCAGTCGGCGTCGAATGACAGAATTGTGTCGACCGCAGTCGCCCGGTCCGTTCCGCTGCCGCTGACGATCAGGGTGTTGCGGGAATTGTCGGGGCGCATGGTCGAGGCTTTCACGCCGAAAGCATCGAGCAGCTTGAAGATGTTCTGTGCCGACGTGTAGCGCAGCGGCACAACGGTGATGCCCTGGCCGGCTTCGGTGCTTGCCGAGCGGTCGATGCCGCCGGGCCCGGCCTCCGGCGCCGGTAGCAGGCGATAACCGGTGCGGTCGCGCACCAGCGCCACGCCGGACATGCGCAGCGCATTCTCCAGCACATAGACCGCATCCGCCTTGGGCACCGGACGCACCGAGGCGAGCGTCACGGTCCCCTGCACGCGGGGATCGATGGTGTAGCCAACGTTGAGTACGTCACCGAGGATGACCTTTGCGACGGTCGCCACTGGGGCGTTCTCGAAATTGAGATCATAGCCACTGCCGCCGCCATCGTCGCGCTCGACAAGACCGCCGCCCTGCGGCGATGCACCATCGCTGAGATAGATCGCAGGTTTGGACGATTTCGCCTGACCGATGCCGCTTGCCCCTGCATCCGCAGGTTGCCGCGGCTGGAGATCGAGGGCGCGGATTTTGTCGACAAGATCCTGGGCGCGCGGATCCTTGGGGTCCGCTTCGACGGATTGGTCGGCTGTGACGATGCAGGCGGTGAGCAGGAACGCGGACGACAAAAGGACAAGCGTACCAGTCAACGCTGAGCGCAGGCGCAAAAGCGGCTGGACCACTTCAAACAAGATACGCCTACCAACGCTGCGAGAATAAAGCATCCGATCCCCCTTGGCTCGGACGCGCAATAATTTGCCGCACGATTATGTTTTTGCTAAGAAATAAGTCAAGGGCAAAGGACCTTCCGTGCTCCGCCAAAGCTGTTGTATTCAAGTAACAAGGTCAACGCTGTGAATGCGATGCGCGACCGTTCCGCCGATAGCTTCAGGCAGCACCTCCTGGAAAAATATTCGCTGCCGCCGCGAGCGCATGCCCGTGTGGAACGGTCGGCCAATCCGGCACTGACGCGTCCGCTGCGTGAATTTTGGGAGGCTACTGATCTGTCGGCGGCGGAGTTCGCCGACGAGCTGTCCGATTATTTTGCTCTGCCGCGCATGAGCCTTCCGCAACTGCTCACGACCACGCCTCGACTCGAAGGTTTTTCGCGGCGATTTTTGCGAGAATCCACCATCTTTCCCTTTGGCGCGCCGGATGGAGGATTTCGCCTGGCTGTTGCCGATCCCTCCGACACGGCGGCCATTCGTGCAGCGGAAATCGTGTTCGGAACGCCGGTCGATGTCGTCGTAGCGTCATATGAGGACATTACGACGGTCCTGGATCAGCGAGCCGATGCCGACGATGCGAATGCAGACCAAAGCAACGGCCGCACGGCGCAGTCCGACGACGACATCGAGAGCCTGCGCGATCTCGCCAGCGGTGCGCCGGTGGTGCGCGCGCTCAACGATCTCCTGGAGCGCGCGGTCGATCTGCGCGCCAGCGACATCCATGTCGAGCCGTTCCGCGCTGGTCTGGTAGTGCGCATGCGCGTCGACGGCCTGTTGCGCGCACTACCGTCGCCGCACGGCATCCCGCCGCAGGCGCTGATCTCGCGCATCAAGATTCTCGCCAGCCTCAATATCGCCGAACGGCGATTGCCGCAGGACGGCGCGGCGCGTGTCCGCGTTGGACGCAGCGAGCTCGACGTCCGTGTCGCCACCATGCCGACGCAGCATGGCGAGAGCGCCGTGATCCGCCTGTTGCCACGAGACCGCGGCTTGCTGGAGATGAGCAAGCTCGGGCTCGGCGCGCGCGACGAGAACGTGATGACGCGGCTGCTCGCGATGCCGCACGGCATGATCGTGATCACGGGTCCGACCGGCAGCGGCAAGACCACGACGCTTGCCACCATGCTGTCGATCCTCAACGAGCCGACCCGCAAGATCCTCACCATCGAGGATCCCGTCGAGTACGAGATCCCCGGCATCAACCAGTCCCAGGTCAAGCCGTCGATCGGCCTGACCTTCGCGTCCGCCATGCGCTCTTTCGTGCGCCAGGACCCCGACGTGATCATGGTCGGCGAGGTCCGCGACGCCGAGACCGCGCATATCGCGATCCATGCCGCGCTCACTGGCCATCTCGTGCTGACGACGCTGCACACCGAGACCGCGGCTGCGGCCGTGCCGCGCCTGATCGATCTCGGCATCGAGGGTTTCCTGCTCAAGTCGACGCTGCGCGCCGTGGTGGCGCAGCGGCTGGTGCGAATGCTGTGCGATCGTTGCAAGGTGCCGCACGCGCTGACCGAGGCCGATTTCGCCAAGGACCCGCGCTTTGCCGTGATCGGCTTCAAGTGCGGCGAGGTCGTGCACGAGGCCGGCGGCTGCGAACGCTGCGGCGGCACCGGCTATCGCGGCCGCAACGGCGTGTTCGAGATCCTCGAAATGTCCGACGAGGTCCGTACGCTGATCGGGCCGCAGACTGACTCCCACTCCATCGACGCCGCCGCGATGCGGAGCGGCATGACGACGATGCTCGAGGATGCTGTCGCCAAATGCCGGGCCGGGTTGACGACGGTGCCTGAGGTCTTCCGCGTCACGACGGTGCGGTAGAACCATGCCGAACTATCGCTATCGCGCGCTCAATGCCAATGGCGAACTGGTCTCCGGGGCCATCGCTGCGCCCGCGTCTGGCGACGTGGCGCAGCGGATCGAGCGGCTTGGCCTGGTGCTGGTCGACAACGTCACGCCGGAAGAGGGCGGCGCGACGCGTGGCGCGCTCAGCCTCTTTAACAGGCCGAAGGCCGAGGACGTCACCATCTTCACCCGCGACCTCGCGCTGCTGCTGCGCGCCGGCGCCCGCATCAATGACGGGCTGGAGCTGCTCGCCGCCGATCCGGATTTCGGACGGCTGAGGTCCGTCGTCGCCGACATCCGCGCGCACGTCGTCTCCGGCGAGAGCTTTGGCGAGGCGCTGGCGCGACATGAGGGGCTGTTTCCACCGATGTACATCGCGCTGGTGCGGGTCGGCGAAGCATCGGGATCGCTGGATCAGGTGCTGGAGGTACTGGCCGGCGAACGCGCGCGCGGCGAGGCGCTGAAGCGGCGCCTGACGGATGCGATCCGCTATCCCATCTTCGTGCTCGGCGCGGCTGGCTGCGTGCTGCTGTTCTTCCTTACTTTTGTGCTGCCGCAATTTGCCAGCGTCTTGCAGGATTTCGGCGCCAAGGTCGATCCGATCGTCGGCGTGTTTCTGAACATCTCGACGTTTTTGCGCGGCAATTCAGAGGCGGTGCTGGCCGGGCTTGCTGCCACGATCCTCGCCGCTTGGTTGCTGTTGCGTCAGGAGCGCGTCCGCAGCGGCATGACCAATGCGATCACGCGGCTGCCGGCGATCCGCAACGTGATGCGCTCGTACCGCACGGCGCTGTTCTGCCGCAATCTCGGCTTGCTGCTCGGTAGCGGCGTCAACCTCACCACAACGCTGCGCATCCTAATCGACATGATGGCAACGACGGGCCCGTCCGCGGTCTGGAGCGATGCTGCCGACCGAGTCCGCCATGGCTCAAAGCTCTCCGACGCGCTCGCCGAAACGGACGCGCTGCCGGCGATGGCGGTGCGCATGCTGAGGCTCGGCGACGAGACGGGGCAGTTGCCGATGCTGTCCGGCCGGGTCGCCGAGTTTTATGAGGTGAAGCTGCAGCGTACGCTCGACCGCGCGGTCGGTATTGCGGGGCCTGCGGCGATCATCGCGATCTCGCTCGTTGTCGGCGGCCTGATCACATCGGTGATGACGGCGCTGATGTCGGTGAGCCAGATTGTCGGTTAGACGGGTGTAATGGGAGGGGCATGAAGTGACCAGATATCCATCGTCAAGGCGACGCCTGCGGCGCGCCCCCTGCGGAGAGGCCGGCTTCACCCTGGTCGAGATGCTCGTCGTCATCACCATCATCGGCATGATCATGGCGCTGGTCGGCCCGCGGGTGCTGAACTATCTCAGCGAGTCCAAGGCCAAGGCGGCGAAAATCCAGATCGAGAGCTTCTCCAGCGCGCTCGACCTCTACTATCTCGATCTCGGCCGCTACCCGACGTCGAATGAGGGCCTCACCGGGCTGACGCGCAGCAACAACCAGACCGGCTGGAACGGGCCTTACTTGCGCGGCGGCGTGGTGCCTAACGATCCCTGGGGCCACGTCTATGTCTATCGGTCGCCGGGCGCCAGCGGTCCCTATGACATTATCTCGCTCGGATCAGACGGTCAGGAAGGCGGCAGTGGAACGGCAGCCGACATTGTCAGCGGTGCACGCTAAGCCAGTTCGCGATGTGCAAGCCTTCGATGCACAAGGCTTCGCGCTGATCGAGATCCTGTGCGTGCTCGCGATCATCGGACTGCTTGCGGCGATCATTCTGCCGGCGATCCCGCGCTCGACGACGCGGGCGAAGCTCGAGAGTTACGCGGTCGAGACCGCGGCTTTGCTGAAATCCGATCGCAACAGCGCGCTGCGCCGTCAGGTCAGGGTCGCAACCCAGGTCGATGCGGAGGCGCGCGCGATCCGCTCCGGTGTCACTGGGCAGACCATCCGCCTGCCGCGCGACGTGGTCGTGGAGGCGACGCTGGCTTCGCGCTGCGCCGATCGCGCCACGGGGCGGTCGATCGATTTCTTTCCGTCGGGCATGTCGTGCGGCGGGACGATCGCGCTGGCGCGGCCCGGCATGGGTTATGAGGTGCGCGTCAACTGGCTGACCGGAGGCGTCGAGATTGTCCCGCAGAAGCTGCTCTGACGGCGCCGCCGGCTTCACGTTGATCGAGGCACTGGTCGCGCTCGCGATCATCGCCATCGTGCTCGGAACCATCGGCTCGGTCATATCAGTCACGACCAAGGGCACGCGCTCGATCGACCAGCACCTGGCGCTGGCCAGCACGGCCGAGACCCTGCTTGCGGATTTGCCGGCGCGTGGACTGCTGAAACCCGGCCGGCAGAGCGGGCAGCTCGCCGGCAGCCGCTGGCGCGTCGATATTGCGCCGATGAATGTTGCCGGCGGCAATCCCGCCACCGATCGCTTCGTGCCACTTGCAGTCAATTTGCGGCTCCAGCGCGCCGACGGTAGCGCGATCCTGGTTACGACGGTGAAGCTGGTGCCGAGGTCGACGCAATGATCCGCGCCAAGAAACGCGCCAAGAAACGCGTCATGAAACGTGTCATGAAACGCCTGCGCCGCGCCTGCGCTTCCGAGGCGGGCTTCACTCTGCTCGAAGTGCTGCTGGCGACGCTGCTGATGACCGTGATCCTGGCCGCGCTCGCGACGGTGACGGCACAGTGGCTGCCGAACTGGAATCGCGGTATTGCGCGGGTGCAGCGCGCGGAGCGCCTCGCCACCGGGCTCGACCGCATCGTCGCCGATCTCTCCGTCGCGGAGCAGATGACCGTGAACGGCGACGCCAGGGTGCCGCTGTTCGACGGTGCCGAATTATCGGTGACCTTCCTGCGCACCGCGCTCGGCCCGAGCGCGCGCCCGGGCCTGGAATTCATCCGCCTGATCGAGAAGGCCGACGCGCGGGGGTTGGCATTGGTGCGTGAGCGCGCGCCGTTTCAGCCGATGCCGACCGACGGACGGATCCGTTTCGTCGACCAGGTGGTGCTGATCCGCGCGCCGTTCCGCGTCAGTTTTGCCTATGCCGGGCCCGATAGGCAGTGGCAGCCGACCTGGCAGGGGCAGTCGCAACTGCCGGATCGCATCCGCATCACGGTGCGCGACGGCGCCACTGGTCAGGTGCTGGCGGTCTCGGCCGCCGTGCTGCTGCATATCACGGCGCCGGCCGAATGCGCGCGGGCCAAGAATCCGACGACCTGTGTGGCGGGCACAAGGCCGCAACAGGCGGAGAAAAAAGAGGATCAGCAGCTGTGAATGGCGCGGCGCAGGGTCGGGGAACACTTGGCCAGGAAATACTTGGCCAGGGAATACTTGGCGAAGAGCGCGGCTTCATCGTCATCGTGGTGCTCTGGATGCTGGCTGCGCTGGCCACGCTCGCGCTGATCTATCTGACCTATGTCACCAACACCGCGGTCACGGTCGCCGTTAACACCGACCGCTTGCAGGCCGATGCATTGATGAATGCGGGCCTCGAGCTCGCGGCCTACCGGCTGACCGCGCAAGGCGAGGCAACGCGCCCGACCAGCGGCACCTTCAATGCCCGCGTCGGGGCGGGCCGGGTGGCCGTGACGTTCCGCTCGGAGGCGGCACGCATCGATCTCAACATGGCGCCGAAAGCCGTCCTCGCAGGCCTGATGATGGGGCTCGGCGTCTCGGCGTCGGACGCGCCTGACTACGCCGACCGGATCCTGGCGTGGCGGTCGTCGACGGAGACCGGCCAGGACAATCCGGAAGATTCCTACTACCGCACGCTCGGCGCGCCCTACCTGCCGCGCCATGCGCCGTTTCCGCACAGCGATGAGCTGTGGCTGGTGCGCGGCATTCCGCCGGCGGTGATCGAGCACGTGCTGCCCTTCGTCACCGTGTTCAGCAACATGCGCAGCGTGAACGTGCTGGATGCCGCGCCGCAGGTGGTGGCGGCGCTGCCGAATATGACGCCGGAGACCCTGCAACGCCTGCTGCGCGACCGTGCCGATCCCAACCTGGACCCGCGGTCCCTGATTGGGCTCGCCGGCAGCGCCAGCGCGACGATCGAGGGCTCGAAGGCCTACCGCGTGACGGTTGCCGCCGAGGCGCCATCGCACCGGCAGAGCTCGGCCGAGATCGTCATCCTGCTTCTCGAAAGCGGCGATGAGCCTTATCGTGTATTGTCGTGGCACAATGCCTTCGACGGCTCCGCCGGAAAGCCTCTGTGAGATGAGCTCGCTCAGTTCCATTCGTACCATTGTCGACGCCTGGACCGGCACGGTGGCCGGTGCCATCGTCGCCGGACTGGAGCGGATGGTGTCGCCGCGCCTGGTACGGCTGATCGAGGACGAGAGCGGCACCTTCGCGCTGGAGGCTGCGAAGCTGGAGAACGCGGCGAAGGAGATCGCGTTCGAGGACGGCAAGTTTGCGGCCGCCAATCTGGCGCAGATCGTCCGCGGCAGCCGCGTCGAGATCGTGCTGCGGCCGGCGCGCTTCCTGTTCCGTCCGCTGGAGCTGCCGGCGCGCGCGGCCGATTTCCTCGACGGCATCGTGCGCGCGCAGATCGATCGGCTGACGCCGTGGAGCGCGGGCGACGCCGTGTTCGGTTGCAGCGCGCCGGTGGCGCAGGGCAGCGAGGGCATCACCACGATGATCGCGGCCGCACCGCGCCGGCTTGCGATGGGCTATGTCGAGGCGGTGTCCGGATTTCATCCGTCCGCGATCGCGGTTCTGACCGAGCCGGCCGAGGGCGGGCGCATCAAGGTGTTCGAGCAGAAGTCGCGCGGCGCGATCGACCCGGCGCGGTTGAGCCGGACGCTGCAGGCGGTGCTGGCCATCGCCGCGATCGCCGCCGTACTCGGTTCGATCTTCGCGGGCTATCTGGCCGACAGTTTGAGCGCGCAGGAGAGCGAGCTCGAGCGACAGATCACCCAACGCCGCGCCGCGATCCGCGGTGCCGACGGCGGCGAGCGATCGCCGCTGGCGCTGCTGGAGCGGCGCAAGTACGACACGCCGGCGAGCGTGATCGTGCTGGAATCGCTGAGCCGTCTGCTGCCCGACCACACCTACGTCACCGAGATGCATCTGGCCGGCAACAAGCTCCAGATTGCCGGCATCACCCGCGATGCGCCCTCGCTGATCCCGCTGATCGAGCAGTCCCAGCATTTTACCCGCGCGACCTTCTACGCCCCGACCACGCGCAGCTCCACCGATCCCGGCGAGCGCTTTCACATCGAGGCGCAGATCGAGCCGAGGAATGCGCCATGAAAAACGGCATGAAAAGCGGCATGAGCAGCGGCGGGATGGCAAGCGGAAACGCGGTCGCGCGGTGGCTCGCCGCCTCGCCGCTGATCGCGGTCACGCTCTATGTCGCGGTGACGGCCGGGCTGTTGCTGACGGCGGGCCTGTCGATCGCCGACGTCATCGCCCACCGCCAAGCCCTGGCGCAGACCTCCGACCTGCTCGACCAGCTGCGCGGCCGCAAGGGCGCCGCCAAGAATGCCGCGGCGATCTCGGCCGAACATCCCGGCACGCCGTTCCTGGAGGGACCGACGGTGACGGTCGCAGGCGCCAACCTGCTGCAGCGGGTTGCGGCCGCGGTCGCCAATGTCGGCGGCTCGGTGCAGTCCTCTCAGGTCGACGTCTCGGGCGCGCAACTGAAGGATGGCTTTGTCGGCCTCGTCGTCAGCTGTGAGCTGGAGCAGCCCGCGCTGCAGAAGGTGCTGTACGATCTCGAGGCCGGCATGCCGTTCCTGTTCGTCGATCAACTCGACGTCCAGGTGCCCCAAGCCACGGCCCTGAACGAGGCCAGCACCGGCCGCGTCAGGATGATTTTGGGTGTTTCCGGCCAGTGGCAGGCGGGGAAGTAGGGCACCGGCTCACCAGCTGTACTTGAGCACGCCCTTGCCGGAATAGCTGGTGACGTTGCCGGAGAACTCTCCGTCGAAGGTGCCGGCGATCGAGAAGCCGCTCAGCCATTTCATTTCCGCGCTGGCGCTGACAAGGGCGGAATCGGCGTCGACCCTGGCGCCGTTCACGGCGAAGCTCGCGCCTGGCAGGGTCTGGAATAGCGCGGTGACGGCGCGGCTCGGATTGTAGTCGTGCGCCCAGGCGGCGCGGCCGCGCAGGGTCAGCACGCCGTTCTGCATCGCATAGGATTTGTCGGTGCGCAGGCCGAGCTCGGAGCGGGTGTCGGTCAGCGACTGCGCGGCATAGTTCAGCGCGAACAGGCCACCGCCATTGAGGCTGACTTCGGAATAGTTCGGCAGGTTGAAGTTTGTCACCTGCGCGGCTGCGTAGGGTGTGATGCCGATCAGCGGGGTCGTGAAGCGATAGCCGCCCTCGAAGCGGGCCGAGAAGGTGTCGGCCTTGAACCGGCCCTGGAGCTGGTCGGCGCCGGCCAGCGCTACGGTGCGATTGGTGGTGACGTCGTGCCAGCCATAGGCCAGCGCGGCGGCGATATAGGCCGGGCCGAAATTGTGCCGGCCATAGACGCCGGCCTGGAACAGGTCCGCGGAGCCTGCGCCCATCGCGTTGGCAAGCGAGTAGTTCAGCCCGCCGCCGCCGAGCGAGAAGCCAACGAGCGTGTCCAGCGAAATCCGGTAGTCGGCGCCGGCCGCGCCGCCCCAGACCCGCGCGGTGAGGTCCTGCGAGGCGACCGCGGCATTCCCGCCGACCTGCGCCGAGCCGCCATAGCCGGCCGCCCAGACGCTCCAGCGATTGATCGGCTGCGACGACAGCAGCGGCGCCTTGGTCGCCATCGCAAAGGCCTCGCGCTCGCGCGCGGTGGCCAAGCGCATCGACGCATAGGCGGCCGGGTCATCGCTCTCGGCGTACTGCGCGACGCTGCCGGCCTTGGCGAAGCCGCCGCTGCGGCCCGCGATCGTTGGATCGAGCATCAAATTGAGGAACTGGCCGTCGGCGTTGATCGCGGACTGGATGATGCCGGTGCCGAGCTCGCCGGCGGCCGTGGTCAGCCCCGCGGGCGTCAGCGCGGCGAAGGCGGCGGGAATGCCGCCGGTCGCGTTGAAGAAATTAGTCAGCGTGTTGGCGACGTTCTGCTGGTTGACGGTGAGACCGCCGCCGCTCGGCGTGAAGTTGACGCCGATGTTGAGGAACACGTCGTTGCTGCCGTAGCTCAGCGTCGCGTTGATCGTCGGCATGTTGGAGACGACGGCCGAATTGAAGCTGGTGCCGCCGAAGCCGCCGGTCGCGGACAGGATCTTGTACTGCTTCTGGACCGTACCCGAGATGAAGTTCGCACTCACCGTCGCGCCGCCGAGCGTGGCTGTGCCAAGGACGTTGGCGAGGCTGGCAGTGGTGGAGGAGACCTGCACCAGATAAGTCGAGGCCGCGGTGAAGCTGAGGGGTCCGTTGACCGTCAGCGGAGCGAACGGGTTTGCCGCGCTGCCCGGCGCCAGCGTGCCGCCGCTGACGGCGACATTGCCGACGGTTCCGGAGCCTGCAAGCGTGCCGCCGGCGTTGACGGTCGTCGCACTCACGATCGAGCCGTTGACGACAAGCTTGCCGCCGTTCACGGTGGTCGCGCCGATATAGGTATTGGCACCGGACAGCGTCTGCGTGCCGCCGGCCATGGTGAGGCCGCCGCCGGCGCCGCCGTCGCCAATGACGCCGGCGAAGCTGCCGTTGCCGTTGGTGATGGTCAGCGTGTTGGCGCCGAGATTGACGTTGCCGGAGCCCGACAGCGACTTGATCGAGGTGCCGCCGCTCAGGCCCGAGATGTCGAAGATGCCGTTGGCGATGACGTTTGTCGAGGTCGCGATGCTGCCGTTGCCGCCGAAATTGATGAGATCCAGCTCGCCGCCGCTCGCGATCGTCGTGGTGCCGGTATAGGTGTTCGTGCCGTAAAGCTGTTGCGTGGCGCCGTTGGCGATTGCAAGGTTGCCGCCGGTGCCGCCGGCGATGCCGCCATCCTGGATCACGCCACCGAAAAAGCTGCCGTTGGTGATCGTCAGCGTCTTCGATCCCAACGCGACGATGCCCACACGCGCCAAGGAGAACAGCCCTGTAACCGATGTACCGGACGTGGTCTGGGAAATATCGAGCGTTGCTCCAACATTGGCGAAGCCGACGAACGCGGAGCTCGCGATCGATCCGCTACCCTTTAGCGCCAGCGTCGCGCCCGCGTCGATCTGGGTGGCGTTCGTATAGGTGTTCACGCCCGACAGCGTCTGAATTCCGTTGGAGACGTCGAATCCGCCAGTGCCTTGAATGACGCCCGCGAACTCGGTCGAGGCGTTGAGGACGACGAGCGCGTTGCTGCCGAGGTTCACGACGCCGCTGGAATTGCCGGCCAGCGTCGAGACGGCGGCAAAACTAAAGGGGACCGCGGAGATGTCGAGCGTCGCGTTCACGGTCACGAGGCTGGAGCTCTGGATGCTAGAGGAGCCCGACAATGCCAGCGTTCCGGCCGAGACCGTCGTCGCGCCCGTGTAGGTGTTGACGCCGGTCAGCGTCAGCGTGCCGGTGCCGACCTTGGTCAGTCCGCCGCCGCTGCCGGAGATCACGCCGTCGACCTGGGTCGAGGTGTTGAGGCTGCCGGTGGTGAGCGTGTTGGCGCCGAGCACGTAATTGCCCGCGCCTTCGATCGACCCGGACGTCAAGCCGCCGCTGGTCAGGCCGGAGATATCGACGGTGCCGCTGGCGTTGGTGATGAAGCGGGCGTTGCCGCCGGTGCTCGTGCCGGTGAAATTCGTGGTTGCGGCGTTGTTGGTGGTGATCGTGGCATTGCCAGCGGTGGCGGAGCCATCGAAGGTCACCGTGCCGTTGTTGGTGATGGCCGAGCTGGCGGCGGTGGTGTTGCTGTGGAAGTTCAGCGACGCTCCCGCGGCATTGCTGATCGTCGCGGTGCCGGCCGAGGCGCTGGTGAAGAAATCGATCTGGCCGTTGAGATTGTTGGTGATGAAGGCGCCGCCGGCCGAGCTGAAATCCTCGAACGTGACGAAGCTGTTGTTGGTGACGGTTACGTTTCCGGCCGTGCTGTTCTGGATGAAGTTGACGGTGCCGCCGGCATCGTTCGTGATAGTCACAGCCCCGGTGCCGCCGCTCGCAGTGCTGCTGTTCTGAAAGACCAGATTGTTGCCGGAGGTGACTTCGAAAGTCTGCGTGTTGCCCGAATTGTTGATGACACCCGCTGCGTTGATGATGAACGGGTTGAACAGCGTGAAGGCGTAGGCTTGCGCGGTGTTCGTGAACTGGAGCGTGCCGACGGTGACGATGCCGTTGAAGTTGTCGATCGAAGTGGCGCCGGTGCTGGTGAACGTCGCGGTCACGTCCGGCACGCTCGGGGGGAACGACCAGTTGGCGGGATCTGTCCAGTCGCTGCTGACGCCGCTCCAGGTGGCGTCCACGGCGTGCGCGGCGACAATGCCGAGCGCCGTGGTCGCGAGCAGGGTCGCCAGCGAGTGCCGGACGATGGCGCGCAGCCGGCGATCCATCCTTCCGCGCGCTATGATCGATCCTGCCATCGGCCTTCACAAACCGCCAAAATAAATCAACACAATCGAGCAAACAGCGTGCCCCGGCGCCATGATCTCATGGCGTCGCAACCGGCCGCAATGAACGGCCATCAATTTGTATAGAGTTCCCGGTCGTTTCGTTTGCAATTTCAGTGATCGTGGCCATTGGGCAACAATGTCATGCATCGCAACATGCCAGACGGCGCAGCCGTTCCAGCCAAGTCCAAAGGCAGGTCTAACGGGATGGCGGCGGGTTGATCGTGAGGCCTATCAGAACTAGTTTGCTGCCTCTGGCTTGCCGCGCGCTGGCCGATCGCAGGGGAGTTCGATGTCGGGGTGGCTGAGATCGGTCGGATTGGCTGCATTGTGCGCGGTCCTCGGCATCACCGAAAGCGTAGCGGCGACCTCGTCGCGGATGGACATCCTGCCTGACGATGCCGCCGGCAGCCCTGCCGAGAGCGTCGATGTCGGCGCGGTCAGACCGATTGCCCGGCCCGCGCCGGCCACGAGCAAGCCTGCGCCTCGCGGCAATCCGCTCTGGTCGGTGCCGCTGTCGGCGCTGACTGGGACCCAGGAGCGCCCGATTTTCTCGGCGACGCGGCGGCCGCCGCCGCGCGCGGTTGCAGCCGCCCCGGCCGAAGAGGCCCAAACGCCGCCTCCGCAGAAGCCGGTCGAGGCCCCGCCACCGCTGATGCTGGTCGGGGCCGTGGTGGGCGAGGGTGATGCGATCGCGATCCTCGTCAACCGCACCGACCAGAAGATCGTTCGGCTGCGGCAGGGCGAATCGCTGGACGGCTGGTCGCTGGCCTCGGTCCAGCCGCGCGAGGTGACACTCAAGCAGGGCGATCGCAGCGAGGTGCTGGCGCTGCAGCGGCCGGAAGCCGCGTCCGCTCCTGCAAGCGCGCCCGCGATGGCAGCCGCTTCCGCGGATGGCAGTGGCCAACTGACGATGCCGACCCCGGGCGGCCCGTCGTTCGCGCCTTTCCTGCCGCGGTCCACGCCCAAGAACGGCCAGCCGGACGGGCTCTGAGCTGCCGGGAAGGATGCGGTTTGACCGACACGCAGACTGATGCGCCCGGCAAGGCCGAGGTGCCGGGCGGTGCCGGGCGGGCCCGCCGGCTCATTCGTGGCTGGTCGGCGAATCTGGTCCAGATGGTATTGGGCCTGACCCAGCAGTTGCTGCTGATTCCCGCATTCCTGCACGTCTGGAGCGGCGACGTGCTCGCCGCTTGGCTTGCGATCTATGCCGCCGGAAACCTCGTCGTCGTGGCCGATGCCGGATTGCAGTTTCGCGCCATCAATCGGTTTCTCGCCTTCAAGTCCTGTGCCGATTGCGATGGGCGCACGGCGAGCGTCTACCACGGGATGCAGCGGATCTATCTTGCCATCGTCGCCGGGCTCGGCGTCCTGCTCTGCGTGGCCGAATATCTCGCGCCGCCGTCGGCCGTGCTCGGTTTTCACGTGATGCCGACATTGGACGCGGCAATGCTGGTTATGACGCTGGGAACGCTCCTGAGTTTGCCCGCCAATCTCTGCTCCGGCCTCTACCGCGCCCGCGGCCTGTATGGCCGGGCCGTGTGGCTGCAAAACGCCGCGCTGCTGCTCGGCCAGATCGCGCAGCTTGTCGCGCTCGCCATGTTCGGAAGCCTGCTTGCGGTGGCGATCGCCTTCGTGTCCACGCAGCTCCTCTTCACGATCTTCATCGTTGGCTTCGACGCGCCGCGCCGTTTTCCGTTTCTGCGCCGTGCCGCAAGGCCGCCGTTCATCTCGCCATCCTGGCGCTGGAGCATCGGCCAGTTCGGCCGCGCGCTGCCCTTCGCGATCGCCAACATCACCGAGCTTGCGCTCGTCAACATTCCGGTCCTGCTCGTCTCCGCGCTCGTCACCGATCGCGTCGCGGTGGTGCAATGGGGGCTGACGCGCGTGATCGCGAGCCTGGTGCGCGGGCTATGCCTCCAGACCGCCTTGCCGCTCGGTGCCGAGCTCGGGCACGATCATGCAATCGGCGACAAAGAGCGGCTCCGCCGTCTTTACGCTCACGGATCGGTGCTCGTCACCGGGCTCGCTTGCCTGGCCGTCGCCGGATTTCTGCCGTTCTGGCCCGATTTCTTCGCACTGTGGACCCATGGCAGCATACCCTATGACGGGCTGCTTGCGGTGACGCTGCTGCTCGGCTCGGCCGCAGGCGCGCCCTCGCTGATGGCGCTGGTCTTTGCCAATCACAGCAATCGCGGCGCGCTTCTGATCCGGACCAAGGGGCTCCAGTTCGTCGTATTCCTGCTGCTGGCCTTCGTCCTGATACCGAGGCTCGGACCACTCGGCGCGGCGCTTGCCGTGGTCGCGAGCGACATTCTCGTTCAGTTCGGGCTGCTCACGCTGGTAATCATATGGCAGATCCTGCGCAACCCGCTCAGGCACGTCGCGTTCCTGATGCTCACGGCCGCGGGGATCGTGGCGCCGGGCTGGCTGATCGGGCTCGCAATCACCACACTCCTGCCGGGGCGCGGGCTCGTGCATTTCGTCCTGGAGTGCGCGATCTGGATGACGGTGGTCGGCGGGCTCGCAAGCCCGCTATTGAACACGGCGCTGCGCGAGCGACTGCGGGCGCTGGTTCCTGCGTAGCCGATGATCTCAGCGTGCAGTCAGCGCCAGCCGGTGCTTCAACCGTTCTAAATGACGGGCGAATTCCTGGTGGCCGGCCTTGGTCTCCTCGGCAAACTGCGCGAGCCGAAGATGTCCGGCCGCGCTCATGCGCTCGCGTGTGCCCTCGGCGCGGAGACTGACGATGGCGTCTGCGAGTGAGCGCTGGTCGTCATAGTCGAACAGGATTGCGGCGTCGCCGGCCTGCGCCTTGAAGGCTTCGGGATAGATCACAGGCGTGCCGACCGCCCAGGCTTCCAGCGGCGGCAGATTGGTCGGGCCGAAATAGGTCGGCATCACCAGCGCAGAAGCGCCGCGGTAGAGCGCGCCGAGTTCGGCGGATTCGACGAAGCCGATGATGGAGATCTGGTCGGACAATCCGTAGGTGCGGATCGCCAGGTCAATCTTGTCGCGACCGCTGCGGTTGGAGCCGCACAGCACCAGTCGCTCGATGATGCCGCGTTCGCGCAACAGGGCGAGCGCGGCGAGCAGCGTGATGTGGTTCTTGTGTGGCCAGAACTGCGCCGGATAGAATAGATAGCCGGGCTCGAGCCGGTATTTTGCCAGGACCGCCGCATCGGCCGCGGCATCGGGCGCAGACTGGCTGACATAGGCCGAGGGCGAGAACGGGATGCAGACCGCGCGATTTCGTTCCATCGCGTAGCGACGGCAGAGATTGTCGATCAGCTCGGGCGCGTTGACGATCACCACAGCCGCCTTGGTGCTCGCAAGGCCGAACAGGATCTCGCGGCGCTCGAATTCGCCGAAGGTGCGCACTTCCGGAAACTCCGGCGCGTCGCGATGGCAGCCGTCGAAAATCGTGATGATGAACGGCAGTTGGTGGAGCAGCAGGTGTCGCTTCGAGGTCGAGGTGAAATGTACGACGTCGATGCCGTCGCGGATCAAGACGCGCTCGAACGGTGATTTGAGCTCAAGCGCGATCTGGACGAGGTCGAACGGACCGCAATATTTGAGGAACAGAAAGAGATAATCGGACACGCCGAATTTGCGTAAGCGCCCCTCGACACCGAACTCCATCAGAATCTCGATCGTCCTCGGATAGGGCGAGTACACCACGATCTCGTTGCCGGATTGGGTCGCCCATTCGCGCAGCCAGAGCAGATCGTTGAGCGGTTGCTGAAAGCCGCCGCCCACCTCCAGGGCCTGCTCCAGCATCACGGCAAGGCGCAGCGGTCTCACGGCTTGCCGGCCTTTCTGGTGACGGCGTAGGCCGCCCAGATCTTCGAGTTTGGCGCGTCCTGCGTCAGCCATGCGGCGTGATCGGCCGGCTGAAAGCCGCTCGCCGTGAGTGCCGCGTCGATCTCGAACGGAAACCAGTAGCGCATGTGATGCGCTTCATCGACACGCCGGATTGTGGCGCGATCGGTGTCCTCACAGAACAGCGTATAGTTCACGGTGACGGTCGCTGCCTGCTCGTCATGGTCGGATTGCGCGATGCGGGTGAGGCGCAGCGGCTTCTGCTCGATCACCTTGACCCGCGTCTCGACGCCCTGCGCGAGCACGGCGCCGCCATACCAATAATCTAAGAAGAACAGGCCGCCCGGCTTCAGCGCGGAATAAGCGGTGCGGAACATGGCGGCGAGCGCATCGCGGCTGGTCTGGTAACTGGCGACGTGGAACAGCGACACCACCGCATCGTAGTCGCGTTCCGGTCCGGTCTCGCAGACGTTACCCTGCCGGAACGGAATCGAGAGCCCGGCCTGCGCGGCGCGCGCCTTGGCGCTCGCGATCATCTCATGGCTCAGATCGATGCCGGCAACGTTCCACCTATTGCGGGCGAACGCGAGTGCATGCAGTCCGGTGCCGCAGCCGAGATCGAGCAGCTTGCCGGAGGAAACGCCGTGGTTGCTGAGGCGTGCTTCGACGAACGATGTCTCCGCCGCGTAATCCTTGTCCTGATAGAGCAGGTCATACCAGGGCGCGTAGTCGGCGAACACCGTCACGCCAAAATCTCCTTGAGCGCCCGTGCGGATCGCGCGATCTCGTCATCAGTCAAGGCAAGGCCGCTCGGCAGGTAAAAACCGCGACGGGCGACGTATTCCGCGTTCGGATGGGATTCATCGAGCATCAGGCCCATCCGGCGAAGCACCGGCTGCTCATGCATGCACCAGAAGAACGGTCGCGTGCCGATGCCTTTTTCGCCGAGGCGGCGCATCGCCTCCTTGGCGTCGAACGGCACGTCGTCGTTCAGGACGATGCCATAGACCCAGTAGATGTTGTCGGCATAGTCGGTGCGGGCGACCGGACAGCGGATTCGGTCGACGCCGACCAGATGCTCGTCGTACAGTCGGCCGATCCGGCGCTTGAGCTCGACTGTGCGCGCCAGGCGCTCGACCTGGGCGACGCCGAGCGCGGCCTGGAGGTTGGTCATGCGCGCGTTCCAGCCGAATTCCTCGTGGACGAAGCGCTGCTGCGGCTGGAAGCAGAGATTGCGATAGCCTTGCAGCTTGTCGGCGAGCGCGTCGTCGTCGGTGAGGATCATGCCGCCTTCGCCGGTGGTGACGTGCTTGTTCGGATAGAAGCTGAAGGTCGAGACGTCACCAAAACTGCCGCAGGGCGCACCGCGATAGGTCTGCCCGTGCATCTCCGCGGCGTCCTCGATCACCTTCAGATCATGCTTGCGGGCAAGCGCCATGATCGGTTCGAGGTCGACCGGGAGGCCATAGATGTGCACCAGCATGATCGCGCGCGTGCGTGGCGTGATCGCGGCCTCCACGCCCTCGACCGTCATGTTCCAGGTTGCTTCATCGCAGTCGACCCCGACCGGGATGAGGCCCGCGCGCACGACGGCTGCGGCGCAGCTGATGATGGTGAAGGTCGGGATGATGACTTCGGAGCCTTGCTCGAGGCCGAGCGCATGGACGGCGATGTCGAGCGCGACCGACCCGTTAGTCACCGCGATGCCGTGGCGCCGCCCGGCCGCCTCCGCCATCGCCAGCTCGAAGCGCTTGATGAACGGCCCTTCCGACGAGATCCAGCCGGTGCGGATGCATTCGGCGAGATAGTCGGCCTCGTTGCCGTCGAGCAGCGGCGTGTTGACGGGAATATACGGCGCGGTCACTGGCTCGGACCCTTGATCCGGATTTCGGACTGGGCGACTTCGGGAAAGCGGGTCTTGTCGTTCTCGCCGGAATAGGGGCCTTGCTTGATCTCGAACATCTCGAGCGGCTCGAGCACGTGGAAGCCGTGGGCGCCGCTGCACAACAATATGATGTCGCCGGCGCCGAGCACACGGCTTTCCAGATATTTTTCTTCGACCGTGTAGAAGTCGACCTGGAGCTTGCCCTTCTGGATCAGCAGCACTTCCTGGGTGTAGTGCACCTCCCGCGTCACCTTGTTGTGGCGATGCGGCTCGATGCTCTTGCCCTTCGGATGGCTCATATAGGCGAGCTGCTGCGACAGTTCAGGCGACGAAAAGAAGTGGATACCCGGCTCGCGAAACGAGGCGCGCACGATGATCGCATAGAGCTGGTCGCCGAATCGAACATGTTCGACGTGTTCCATCTGAGCCTCGACAAAAACGCTGCAATTATAGTGATATAGCGCCACGCAGGAGCACTTTGGCCATTTTGGCCCACACCGTCAAGGGCGCGCCGACGGCGGTTATTTGCAGCCGGCGAGCTGCAAGATCGTGCTCACGCGTTGGCGGAACGTGTGGGTCGAAAGCGTACGTGCCTGTCCAGCCGCAGCGATCGCCATTCGCGCGGGCTCATCGTTGAGATAGCGATTGATCAGCGCGATACAGTCGTCGGCCGAACGCCAGGTCGCGACCTCGCGGCCGGGCTCGAACAGCGTGTGAAGATTGTCCTTGAAGTCCGTGAGCAGGAAGGCGCCGATACCGGTTGCTTCGAACAGGCGCGCATTGCCGGCTTCTGGGCCGGCCATGTCGATATGCGAGTTGAGCGTCACACGCGAGGCTCGCAGCGCCTGATACATGTCCACGCCCCACACCTCGCCCTGGTAACAGCGGTGAAGTGGTGACGAGGCGGGCAGTGTATGCAGGCCGCTGCCGAACAACTTCAGATCGTAGCGCCGCGCGACAGCTTCTAGCTGCGCCACGCGCTGCTGGTGATCGGCCGATACGGCGCCGACGAACGAGACGTCGATGCTGCGCGCCGGTGCAGGCGGAAGAACGTCGAGGATCGCCGGTTCGAATCCCAGATGGATGACCTCTGAGCAGGCGCCTTGTTGGCGAAAGAAATCCACCACCGCGGCAATTTGCGAGATCAGGAGATCGTAGACCGACCAATCTTCGCCGCGCGAGGGCACGATTCCGACCTGGCCGACCATGGTGGAGCGGCAGATCTGCTTGATCCGGCGCACCAGGCGCGTGTCGACGTGGAAAAGATCCTGGTTGAGGATCAGGTCCGGCCTGAAGTCCTCGATCTGCGCCAGCAGGACCTTTTCCGCTTCCGCGTCGAGGCGTGGGCTGAGGCCAACCTTGCGCGCCAGCGGCCTCAGCACCGGCTTGAACGGTGCTACGGCGCGCTGCAGCCAACCGGGAATGGCGTCGCGCGCGGAAGGCGCATTGGGCGGCGGCGGGGGTGTGACCGCGAGGCCATGTTCACGCGCCCAGGCCGCGCGCATCCATGGGTTGTTGACATGGATGTCGGCGGCGACGTGTCCGAGGCCTGCAAAATTGCGCGAGTAGAAATCGGCAACGCCGAACAGGCTGGCGTTCCGCGCCGCCATCTGCGAGGCATATGACGCATTTTCCAAGCCCGGCTCGCGCCGATAAAGCCAGGACATGAAACGCGGATAGTCCGCGTTCAAGACGAGGACACGCATCGCTCAGGGCTTTCCTTCGAAGTTCCTTTCGTGCACATAGCAGAGCAGTGAGCGCGCGGAAAACGAAAACTGTAACCGATCTGCTGGCCCAACCCGATTGCATTGGTCTCATGCCGGAGGCAGCTTGGATAACCGCTCCTGAGGGCGATTTAACGTTACTCTGCATTCGGGGGTTAGCTCAAAACTTCCGTCGGCGCTTTCGCAGGCTTTCAGCATGGCTTGAGCGATTAGTTTGGGGTGGGTTCATCACTCATCCGACGAGACTCAAACGCGCCGCCGCAATGGCCGGCCGCAAGGCTTATGACAAATCCCGATCGCTAACCAACGAGCGCAGCTTCGCGTGGTTGAAGTTCGAAAATTGTGCGTGGGGTAACGTACCACAATAAAAACAGGAGCCCGAGGCCGTGCGTGAGTAATGTGGTCGCAAGCGGGACGTTGAGAACAATCTGAGGGATGATTGCCCCGGATAACAGGATGAAATTTGGCGGCAGGTCGGCAGACAAACGATTGCCGAGGGCTATGACCAGCCCGCATATGAAGACGGCAAACGGTGCGTAGAACGTACCAACGGACGCAATACCTTCCGTCGCGAATAGCGATGCGTTAAAATAACCGAGCTTGTAAGCGTTTTGCATTACTATGGATAGCTGATCTTGATAGGGACAACCCATCACTCGCTTCAACGGCGACATTTGGCAAAAATATGTGAGGTCATGAGTGGCAAAAAAATCATGGTACACGTCCATCGCGACCGATGGGATTGCTATCATCCGAAAATTGACGAGGGAAAAATACGACGCGGCATGTTGCCCGAACAAGCTGATCAATAGGATACCTGTTAAAAGGGGAACAAGCAGTGACAGGATAACCGCTGCTCTCGCTTTGACCCATTTCAAGAGTATCAGCAGCGCGACAATCCAGCAGGGAGCAAAGAGCGCGAGCTTGCTGTAGGTAATTGGATAAAAGAAGACCAGGAGAACGATCACGGCAGCCGAACGCCAATAGGCCCTGCGCGCAACGAAGCCTGCGAAGGCAAACGGCAACAACGTGCTGGACGTTATACCGACTAGATATCGCAATAACGCCGGAGATTCCATTTTATTGCGATATTCATAGATGTGCTCGATGCCAACAAATTGAAAGCTATAGGTGGAGCTTATTGCAACCGTCACAATGCCCAATAAAAAAAACGATGCCAGCAGCCAATCAAATGCCCTCTCCGACAACGCATAAGTCTGCCGGATCGGTGACACGATAAACAAGGCGGGCAAAAGAAATGCGGCGGCTGACGCAACGGCAGACAACTGCGCCAGGGGGTGGTTATAGTTCAAATCAGAAAAGCACGCGATCCAGAGATAACCGAGAACCATCGTGTAGAAATAAAACCCGATAAAGTAACCGAAGCTGAATCTGGCGAGAGCAAACAGGGGCGCAAAAAGGGTAAAAACCGCGGCAACGAGAATGGCGACGTATAGTCGTGACGGGTCATACCTGATATGAAACATGGCTGCGTCGAAGAGGTGGGGGATGCGATCGTTCGCGAGATAGACCAGCGAGACGCAGCAAAGTACGATGTGAAGGCCGATAAGAATCCCGAGCCAAAAACGTTCTTGAGTGCGCCGATCGTTGTCGGCTATATGCCGTTGTTCGTTAGTCGGCTGGGAACTCCTACCAGTGAGATAGCTCAACCGAAAAAGGCGCACGTCCTACTCCGCTATACGTCTGTCAGTGCGAGGGGCCCGCGCCGGCTAATCTTTGGGTTTCCGGATCAGCTACTTTCAGGCGAGATCTTGTATTGTCGGAACATGGCCCTGTCGAGCCACAATGTGACGATGGCGGAGGTTTTGGCGCGCAAAGGATTATGAGCGGGGCCGTCCGCGATGCCGCTTGTCCTCACTACCTTAAAAATAGATCGCGGCGATATCCAAGGCTGTTCGATCGTGCCCGTTGCGCAACCTAAAATTGTCATTCTGCTCGCGAGCAGAAATGGTGCTGAGTATTTGCAGCAGCAACTGGATTCCTTTCGCGCCCAAAGCTATTCCAACTGGGAATTGCAGGTCTCTGACGACGGCTCAACGGACAGCACGATCGATGTTCTCAAGGCCTTTGCTGAAAGCATCCCTCAACCTGTTACAATTCGACAAGGGCCGAGGCAGGGCTTTTGGCAGAATTTTATGTCGCTGGTTCGAAACGGTGAGATCGATGGCGATCTGTTTGCCTATAGTGATCAGGATGACATTTGGTTTTCGGATAAGCTTGCGAGGGCCGTGGCCTGGTTCGAAACGCGCGATCTCAGTCAGCCCGCGTTATATTTCACTAGGACCGAACTGATCGAGGCCGACGGTACTTCAAGAGGATATTCGCCACTCTTCTCCCGGTTGCCAGGGTTCCAGAATGCACTGGTACAGAATATCGGCGGCGGCAACACGATGGTTTTCAATGCCGCCGCACGGCATTCGCTTCGCGCCACACCGGTTGATGCGTCGATTGTGGCTCATGATTGGTGGACCTACCAGGTCACCACCGGCGCGGGCGGTGTCGCGCACTATGATCCGCGACCGAGCCTGCAGTATCGTCAGCATGGAGAGAATCTGATCGGCGCCAATGTCGGCCTCCGCGCACGTCTGATCCGGCTACATGCTTTTGCCGGTGGTCGTGTTGTAATGTGGAACGAAGTCAACTTGAAATTGCTCAATCGTATGCGGTCTATGTTAACCCGAGAAAGTATCGCCACGCTGGATTTCTACGCAAGCGCGCGTCAAGCGGCGTGGCCGCGGCGGCCCTGGTTAGTGTGGCGATCGCGCGTGTATCGTCAGCGTGGAGTTGAGACCCTGGGCCTCTATCTTGGTGCGTTGTTTGGCAAGTTATGATGACAGCTCAGCCGAATGGTCTTCACCCCACGTAATCGAGGTAAATGCGTTCCGCTCCCATTGGGGCATCTCATCGGAGGTGCGGACATTTGCGTCGATCCCTTCCGCAATCCGACCCGCCGGCTCGCTTGCTAGCTTGGCCTCCCGAACGATCTTCCCGGTCGCATCAACAACGCATACACTGGAGCATTCCAAGGACACGTCGATTCCGGCATAATGGTCCATGGCATTCATGCGCTGTAGGCCGCAAGCGCGCTTGATCTATCCGGTTAGCGGTTAGATCTCGTCGGACTCTTTGGTCTTCGGCGATGATGCGGGGGGGCTTGTGGATTGCGATCAGCTCTTTGAGGATCTCGATCCCGTCATCGGTGAACGCCATCACCCCGTCTTCACCGACGTCGACGACTTATAGCTGGCCATCCTCGGTGTCCATTTCTTCGGCGACCTTGAACAGCCATTCCTCGTGTTCACCGAGCATCTCAGCGACTGGCTGAGAGTGAACACGTGGCTGACGTTGTTGACGTGCCCCCTCAAGCCGCCTGCGCCGCAAGGCCTTGCTGTTGCGCAGTCTTCTAGTCCCAGGGCAGCAGCTCATCGAGCCTGTGGGCGGGGTGGGTGGCGATGCGAGCGAGTACATCGGCGAGCCAGGCCTGAGGGTCGACGTCGTTCATCTTGGCAGAGACGATGAGGCTATACACGGGGCGGCTCGACGCCCTCGGCGGTCGGACCCGCAGAATAACCACGACTTTCTGCCCAATGCGATGCCGCGCAGCGCTGTTTCGGCGGCAAGGCCGCCAGGTGCTGGAACCCGGGTTTTGATAGGCGGAGGGGTGTCATTTGAAGTTGCGCGGGTGGATACTAAAGATTTGGAAGTCTCAGTCGGGCAGATTGTGCTGCCCCAATGACTTGCCGTAAAGGCAGGTCGGCTGCGCGCGTTCAGGCCCGCGTATAGATGGCACGGGTTAGGGCCGAGGCGGCTTCGCCTCGCAGGCTGACTGATCTGGGCCGCGGACTCGTTGAGCGTACGCGGACTCCCGTTTCACCATGGATTGCGGTAATTACGGCCAGGTACAGCTTCTGCCCGGAGCCGAGGTTGAGACGTCCTATGCCATAGGACGGCCGACCTATCTCGCTGGGCCCCGTATGGCCCCGAGGGCATGTTGTCGTAGTTCGGTTCGACGATATCGCCCGAGCAATTGAACGAATGCCCGCCGATTGCTTAAGCCGTGAGGAGCCCCGGCTACGACAAAACCCGTCCACCGAAAGCTCGTATCTGCCTTACGATCGTATGAAATGGAACCGTTCCGGAAAAATCCGCGCTTGCGCCGCGTTTGCCTATTGCAATATCGCTCGACGCCGAAAAAAATCGGGCTTATCTCGAATCGAGCCGACAACTCGGCCTCCGCGCTAAGCCGCAGACGGTTAGCAAATTCTGTTAGGCCCGAAACTGTAAGTTAACGGGCCGTAGCGATGATTGGGAATGAGTGCGGCGTCGGGCTCCGCCACATAGCCTCGTCTCACCAGCTGCAGTTGTTTCTGGGCGTCCACGATGGAGCTACCATGGACTCACGTGTGGGAATTCGTCATGGAATCTTATCGGACGCACTGTTTGATTTTTTTGAGCCGCTCCGCGATGCAACGTGGTCCGGAAGCCGATCGGCTTCCGTTTTGATCCAACCCGATCTGAATTTGGGCGGATTCCATTGGGAAGCCCCCGTGCCTTCTGACGACCCGTTCTACACCGTCATTGGGAATACGATTCAAGGTAGCTACTTTCCAGCCAGTTCGACCGGGACCACGACCGATCCCACGAATCCGGGTTCGGTCTTGGCGGCAACATCGGGGGGCGCAACGATTAACTTGATCTTTGACGCTGCCGCGATGGCTGCGCCGACAAGCTTTAGGTCTGGTGTTCAGGAGGCGGCAGCGATCCTCGCTGCGAACATCACGGACAAGATCACCCTCAACCTCAAGATTGATTACAGCGGGATCGGTGGGGGCGCTGCCGCAGGCCCCGATAACGGATATTACGAGAGCTATTCTTGGGTTCGCTCAAACCTGCTCACCCATTCGAGTGCGGGCGACACGACCTTCAACAGCCTAGCCAACGTTTCATCCCTCCAGGGGCAGTCCAGCGTTGCGGTCTGGAACGCCCAGCTTAAGCTCTGGGGCGTGCTCGGGGCCAACGACACAACGACTGACGATGGCAGCGCGACCTTTGCGACTGACATCAATCCTAACCTGCTGGTCGGTGTCGCGCTTCATGAACTGACGCATGCCATGGGCAGAGTGCCATATGGTTCGGCTCCTGATGTGTTCGATCTCTTTCGTTTCACCAGCCCCGGTGTCCACCTATTCCAAGGCGGAGCCACGGCGCCAGCGGCTTACTTCTCCGTCGACGGGGGCAACACCAAGCTTGCGGACTACGGCCAGCAATCCGACCCCAGCGACTTCCTGAATTCGGGGGTACAGGGACCAAACGATCCCTTTAACGAATACTACACCAGCAAAACTTCCCAGCAGCTCTCGGCTATTGATCTGAAACAGCTGGACGCACTTGGGTTTCATCTTGTTCAGAGTTCAACGAGCTCGGCTCCAGCGACCGTGGCTAACGTGCACGCCAACGACCTCACGTACGCAAGCACCGCGTCGGGCGCTAATCATTTCATTGACCTTCAAAACTTCGAAGCAAGTTTTCCGGATTTGGTTCACGGCTTTGGCTCGAACACGCCGGCGATGCAAAATTGGTATAATACTTATGAACCGACTGAGCAGCGCGTGGAGACATTCGATGGCTTGGATTACATCGCTAGCTACGGAGACCTGATCAGCGCGTTCCAAGTCGGGTCAATGCAGGGGATCGAACACACTGGCGCCTCGCACTACATCAGCTTCGGTTTTAACGAAGGCCGGGCGACTACGTTCAACGGTTTGGACTACGTTGCGAGTTATTCCGATCTCATCAAAGCCTATGGCGTGAATAGTGACGCCGGTGCTTTCCACTTCATTGAGTACGGTTCTCAGGAAGGCCGGACGGTCACTTTTGATGGATTAAACTACATTGCAAGCTATCCTGATCTGATTAAGGCCTTCGGAGCCAACGAACAAGCGGGGGCGGCTCACTTCATTGGCCATGGAGCGGCCGAAGGTCGAGCAACAACCTTCGATGGCTTGTCGTACATTGCCCAGTATCCAGATTTAATGAAGAGCTTCGGCGCTAACAATGATGCAGGTGCGGTTCACTACATCGACAACGGTTTTGCGGAAGGTCGCAGCACCGCCTTCAAGGTTGCCGCATACGAGCAAGCTCATCCTGACCTAGTTGGCGCGTACGCGACAACTGACCAGTTCCTCGCTGCCTACATTAACCACTTTGTTTCAACTGGCCAGTATCTCGTGTAGAAAGCAGTTGGATGGTTGGAAAGACGGATGGCCTCTTAAATCCAGCTCATTCCAACGAGGTCTAATCGTGTTGATCGACGGGAAGCTGGCTGGTGACGATGGTGGAGCGGCGGCCGTAGCGGTCCTCGAGGATCTCCAGGAGGTCGTGACGGGCCGCGGCGTCGAGCGGATCCAGACCCCAGTCGTCGAGGATGAGCAGATCGACGCGGCCGAGCGCGCGCAGCAGACGGGGGTGGCGGCCGTCGCCGCGTCCGAGGGCGAGATCGGTGAACAGCCGCGGAACGCGCTGGTAGAGCACGGAGCGATTGTCGCGGCAGGCCTTGTTGCCGAGCGCCGAGGCGAGCCAGCTCTTGCCGACGCCGGAGGGGCCGCAGATCAAAAGGTTGGCGTGGTCGTCGATCCATTGGCCTTCGACCAGCATCGTCAGCAGGCTGCGGTCGAGGCCGCGCGGGGTGCGATAGTCGATGTCCTCGACACAGGCCTGCTGGCGCAGCTTGGCATATTGCAGCCGCTTGGACAGTCGCTTGTCGCGCCGCAATGACGCTTCGCGTTCGAGCAGGAGCGCAAGCCATTCGGCGCGGCCGAGGCTTGCGGCCTCGCCGCCGGCTTCGATGTCGGCGAAGGCCTTAGCCATGCCGTGAAGGCCGAGTTGATGGAGTTGATCGAGGGTCGGATGCGTGAGCAAGACGTGATCTCCTAATTATAGTAGCGCGGCCCGCGGATGTTGGGATGGAGGATCGGCGCGTCGTCCGCGGGGCGCTTCGGTGAAGGACGCCGATCGAGGTTGTTGGCAAGGATCGATTTGACCGAGCCGTAGGTGCGCGCGCCGATATCGATCGCCCGCAGACAGGCGCGGAAGCCCTGCTCGGGGTGCGCACGTTCGTCGAGGATCAGGTCGCATAGCGCAGCGGTGGCCGGCCCGATCGAGGCGGCGTCCTTGCGGATGCGCTCGATGGTCCAGCCGGCGTAGCGCCGATGACTGGAGGCCATGTGCTCCGGCACGGTGGTGTGCTTGTGGTTGCCGCTCATGCGCTGATGCGCGGCGATCCGCTCACCCCTGTGGAAAATCTCGACGGTGCGGGCAGTGAAGCGCACCTCGACCTCGGCGCGGACGAAGCGATGCGGGACGCTGTAGTAATGCGCCTCGACCTCGACGTGATAATCGATGCTGACCCGGCAGATCCGCCACTCAGCAAACACGTAAGGGTTCTCCGGCAAGGCCTTGAGTGCCGGCCGGTCGATCTCCTCCAACAGCTTGCGTCGGGTCACGCCGAGCCGCCGGATCGGCCGTTCCTCGTTGAGCCGGACCAGAAGCTCGGCGATCGCGGCGTTGACCTCGGCGAGGCTATGGAAGATGCGGTGGCGCAGCCGCCCGAGCAGCCAGCGCTCAACCATGAGGACCGCCTGCTCGACCTTCGCCTTGTCCCGTGGCCGTCGCGGTCTGGCCGGCAGAATGGCGATGCCGTAATGCGCCGCCATGTCGGCGTAGCTGCGGTTGATCTGCGGATCGTAGAGGCAGGCCTTGATCACTGCGGTTTTGGTGTTGTCCGGCACCAGCAGCGCCGGCACGCCACCGATCGCCTCGAAGGCGCCGACGTGGCCGCCGATCCAGTCGGCGAGCCCCTGCGTCCAGGTCGCCTGCGCGTAGGTGAAGCTCGATGCGCCGAGCACCGCGACGAAAATTTGCGCGATGCGCCGCTCGCCGGTCAGCCGGTCGATCACGACCGGCACGCCGTCGCCGGCATAGTCGACGAACAGCTTGTCGCCGGCTGCATGCGACTGGCGCATCGTGACCGACAGCCGGCCTTCCCAGGCGCGGTAGAGCTCGCAGAAACGCGAATAGCGATACCTGCCGGGCTCGCCCGCGATGTATTCCTCCCACAGGATCGACAACGTCACGTGCTTGCGCCGCAGCTCGCGGTGCACGGCTGCCCAGTCTGGCTCGGCCTGCCGGCGATGGCCCCGCCGGGTGCCAGAACCGGCGCCGACCCCCGCGAACAGCCGGGCCTCCAGGACAGGATCCGTCAGGTCATCGCTCAACGGCCAGGTCAAGCCCGCCGCCTCAAACCGGCGGATCGTCAATCGCACCGTCGACGGCGCCGTCCCCAACCGCCGCGCAATCTCACGGGTCGGCATCCCGGCCGACTTCAATCTGATCACATCGCGCACATGGCGCATCGCAAGCCTCTCCGTCGGCATCCAGGTCCCCTTCGCAAAGCCGAAAGCGGGACCGTAGCGGAGCCAGAAGAGGCCTCGTCACCCCGGGCGACATCATCCCGGAATCGTGGGCGAGATCATCTCGGAATGGCGGGCGAGATCAAATCGGAACGGTGGGCGAGATCATTCCGGAATGGTGGGCGACATCGAGCGGAATCAGCACCCGCATCAAATGGATGTTCACTACAGACAACGCCCGCGCCAAAATTAGCCGAACCTATCCCGACACTTCCAAAGAGTCATAATCGCGGGCGGTACAGAGGTACTAGGGTACTGTGTGTTTCCGATTGGCCTAGTACCGTGCCCAACTCATTTGCCTGAGAGAAATCGCAGGTCGGCCGATGGTCGGTTATGATGGCGCCTCTCGCGACTTGCACAGGGAAATCAGGCTGAGGCGAAATTGGCCGAACTGATGCGGGAGGCGATTGGTGTAGGGCAGATAGACCGATATAGAACATCCTGATTGCGATGTTCGTTTGAAGGCCGCCGACACGGGTCGCCGTAGTGAGTTGATCGAGATGATCAGTTTCGTTGTAGGCGCCACCGGGATCGTGGGGCAATATCGTCGAGCATCTGATCAGGTCCGGCGAAACGCCGCTGGTGCTGTCCCGGGCGAAGCAACGCAGTGACACAGTAGCGTGGCTCCAGGGCGATCTCGCCACGCGCGAAACCTTGAAGCCGCCTTCGTTCGAGACCTTTCATTGCGCGGTGGAGATTGGCCTGCTGGCGGACGCGCTGCCGCACATCTATGCGGCGGCCCTAAAGCGCGTCGTCGCCTTCACCTCCACCTGCATCGTCACCAAGATCGCGTCGGAGTGCGAACTGCTGCAGCGGCTTGCGGAGGGGGAACGGCGGCTGATCGCCACTTGCGAGCGATACAACGTCGGTTGGGCGCCTATTACGCGGGTTAAGCCCTTGTTGCGATTGGGTTCGCCCAAGCGCTTGTATTTTGGTACATAAATGCATAAGCCGCGCCATGGATAGCTCTGTTGAGGGACCGCTATGTTGAGCTTTACCGCAGGCATTTGGAGTCACAGAAATTTGATCTGGCGTCTTGTCAGGCGCGAGATCGAAGCGCGGTTCCGTGGCTCCTTCCTCGGGGTTTTCTGGGCCATCATCGTGCCGCTCATTATGCTCGCCGTGTACAGCCTCGTCTTCGGCGGTATCTTTCAATCGCGCTGGGCAGGGGCTGAGAACGGTGCTCGAATCGATGGATTCGCCTTTCCGATGATTCTTTTCGTCGGCTTAATCACCTTCGGTATCCTTTCTGATCCGCTAAACAGGGCTCCTGGGTTGGTCATGGAGAACGTCTCCTATGTAAAGAAGGTTGTCTTTCCTCTCGAAATCCTGCCGCTCGTCGCGCTGATCAGCGGGCTGGTAACTGCCCTGATCTCGTTTGCAGTGTTTTTATTCGTATTTTTGGTCGCGTACGGCGCCCCGCCGGCCACCATTATTCTGTTACCGATCGTTCTGCTCCCCTTCATGCTCTTTATTCTCGGCGGCGTTTATTTCCTTGCTTCGCTTGGAGTGTTTCTACGTGACTTGAAGCATGTGATGCCGCCGATAACGACTGCGATGCTTTTTCTTTCGCCAGTGTTCTATTCGCCTGATGCCCTGCCGGAGCGATATCGCTGGCTCCTCTATGCGAACCCCGCAACCTCGGCCGTGGTTGGCGCTCGGGAAGTAGTGTTTTCGGCGCAGCTACCAAATATTCTCGTATGGGGCATGTCTCTCATACTGTCTCTGTTTATTGCTACGGCTGGAGCCTTTTGGTTCATGCGTACAAAAAAGGCCTTCGCTGATGTCATCTGAAGCCGCAATCGCAGCCCGTGGATTGGGGAAAGCCTATCTGATCTACGGCAAACCGCAGGACCGGCTAAAACAGATGATCCTGCGTTGGCGAAAGTACTACCAGACCTACTGGGCGGTGCAGAATGTCGACATCACGATTAGGCGTGGTGAGACGGTCGGCATCATCGGGCGCAACGGGTCTGGCAAATCCACACTGCTCCAGATGATAGCGGGAACACTCCACCCCAATGCTGGCACGCTTACGGTCGAAGGACGGGTGGCGCCGCTTCTCGAGCTCGGCGCAGGCTTCAATCCAGAATTTACGGGCGGTGAGAATGTTCGGTTGGCGGCGACTATTCTCGGTCTCAGCACCAAACAGGTGGATGAGCGGTATGAGGCCATTTTGGATTTTGCAGGGATCGGCGATTTCATCGGCCAGCCCGTGAAGACTTACTCGTCCGGCATGTATGCCCGGCTCGCGTTCGCGGTTGCTGCCCATGTCGATGCTGATATCCTCATAGTCGATGAAATTCTCGCGGTTGGCGACGCCGCGTTCACGCAGAAGTGCATGCGTTTTATCCGCAAATTCAAGGAGCGCGGAACGCTACTCTTCGTTTCCCACGACACAGCTGCAGTCAACAGTCTCTGCGACCGCGCAATTTGGCTGGACAAAGGTCAGGTCCGTGCCGAAGGGCCAGCCAAGGAGGTCAGTTTCCTATACCAAGCTTCCTTGTATGAGCAAAACGATGGGGATGGTTTTTCGATTTCTGGGAGGCACCGAGAGGTCCAGACGCCAAAGCGAGATTTCCGTCATGAACTGATCCAGAACTCAGACAAGCGCAATGTGATCGAGGTGTTCGAGTTCGATCCAAGCGCCCCGTCGTTTGGCAAGCGAGGCGGAGAGGTGACGAACGTCCGATTCCTCGGTGCAAATGGGAGCCATTTGCCAGTCGTTGAGGGCGGAGAAGATGTGGTTTTGGAGGTTAGCTGCCAAGCCTACAGTGCGATAGGAAAACCGATCGTCGGATTTTATGTCAGGGACAAGCTCGGCCAAAACCTCTTCGGAGACAATACCTTTCTGGCCTATCCAGCGGGTACTACCGAGATCTTGCAGGACGAAAAGTTTCAAGCGCTCTTCAGCTTTCGCATGCCCTATCTGCCGCAAGGTGACTATGCTGTAACGGTGGCATTGGCCGAAGGCACACAGGATGACCACATACAGCACCATTGGCTCGACGAGGCGCTGATATTTCGCTGCGAAGGCGGTCATGTGCGGCAAGGTCTGCTTGGAGTTCCAATGCACGACATCCAATTTAGGCGCACTGCAGGTGACAACCAGGAAGGCGGGATAGAAGCAGCAGTATTGGGTAGATCTGGTTGAGACGAGCTCGAAATAACAAGATCGGCATCACCGGCGCAGTTCGGTCCTTTAGGCAAATGGCGGCAATTGGGCATTGCGAAAGTTTGATGCGATGATGGCTCATTGCTAAGCCATTGACATTCGGTACGACGTGTGGCCGGACAATCGAGACGCTCAAGCCCTTTCATGGAGTTGGTATGTCCCTTGGGCCTATTTTCGACCGCTCCGACGCAGATTACGCGAGACCGATATCCCTCATGTTACCTGAGCGGATCGTGGCGCCACCACCTTGGGTGGGGCACATTCCGTTCGCCTTTTGGATCATTGATGTAATGAGGCCGCGGCGTTTCGTGGAGCTCGGGACGCACAGCGGGAATTCGTTCTGCGCTTTCCTGCAGGCGGCGGCCACCGCCGTGACGCCAGGGGAATACTTCGCCGTTGATGATTGGCGAGGTGACGACCACGCGGGCGGCTATGACAACGGCATCTATGAAGACCTCAGGCGCTACACGGAGACGCGTTATCACCGTTCGTCCGCTCTATTGCGCATGACATTCGACCGGGCGCTTGCTGGTTTCGCGGACGGCTCAATCGACCTCCTGCACATTGACGGCCTCCACACCTACGCGGCCGTGCGGCACGATTTCGACGCCTGGCTACCAAAGATGAGCGAACGCGGCGTCGTGCTGCTCCATGACACGGCTGTGCGCGAGCGGGATTTCGGCGTCTACCAACTGTTTGCGGAGCTCGCAGAGCGCTACCCCACCTTTCAGTTTGTCCACTCCCACGGCCTTGGCGTCGTGCAAACCGGAACCGCCGTTCCGCCAGAGCCGCTCGCTAGTCTGCTGCGAGGGGAGCCTGACTCGCGCGGCATCGACCCCCGCCTTTACTTTGAGCGCTTGGGCAACTCGCTCGTCGACCGATACTATTTTGAGGAACTAGCGAAACAGTTGGAAGTCGAGCTTGAGAACATGGGGCGCCGCAAGCAGCAACTGGCGACGGCGCTCGCGTCGCCGTTCGATTCGGCCAAGCGTATTCTCAGTTCGGGTTTCTTTGATCCTGAGGCATATCGTAAAAATGCCGGCGTGCCGGATGTGCACGATCTTTCTCTCGCGCAGCATTATTTAGATGTTGGCGAGGCTGCACAGCTGGCGCCCTCCCGCCATTTCGACCCGCGTTTTTATAGTGACAAATACCCTGATGTGGCACGTGCGGGTTTAAACATGTTGTTTCACTACGTTACCTTCGGCCGTGCCGAGGGCCGCTTGCCTAAGAAGCCCAATATTGCGGGCGAGGACTCTGCCGAATCGGTCCGAACCGAGCATTCCCCTGATTGAGAGCCAGTTTATTTATGTGGAAGGCCGGCGGGTCGCCGCGAAACGGAGCGTAAATTTATTCCAAGGGGAAAGAAGGTCCGATGAAGACGCAGCGTCCAGCTAGAGGGCGCCCAAGGTATGAACTGGCACCGAGTTTTTCCCCCGGGAGGAGTTATGGCCCAGCCTTGACTAATTACGAACGGATGAAGCGAGCAAGGTTCGCGGAAGAACAGATCATCTCGGTCCTGAATGAGCACGAGACGGGGCCAAGACGGCTGACCTGGCTTGGAAGCACGGGATCTCCGAAGCGATACTGTGTATCTGGAAGGCCGGCACGGCGGGGATGGATGTTTTCGGCGTCCTGAAGTCACTCGAAGAAGTTCCTGGCCGGGCAGCTGCTCGAGGCAGCCTTCTTCCGCGAGCACAACGTGCTTCCCGGTTGGCGTGACGGGGGGCGACGGTGCGCGGCGTACCTAACAACCACAACGGGGTAAATTCAATGCAACTGCATCTGCCCTTCGGAGCGCAGAAAAGTGCGGTTCCATAAACAGGTTGCCTCGGGCCGATAGTCCACTATTGATGGCCGATCGTTGCTTATGGCGTCGAGAGTTTCCAACGCTATGATGTCGTAAGTTTCGGATCGCGCAATCGGGAAAGCCGAAACAATCGTGGAAAGGTCACTCAACCCGAGGGCGAGTTGGGCAGTTGCAGGCCTATTCTACGATAACGACCTTCTGGATCCCATGGCGCAATGGAGGCAGACGGTGTATGCGAGAGTCGGGGCGTGAGACGGTATATGCGAGAGTTGGCGCAGAACTTACACAATCCAGTGAACTGAGTAGGTCGCTCAATTAAGAGGAAATTGGATTTTCGGGTGATGCTGAAAGACAACTATCGCTTTCTTTTGAAAAAAGGTTTGAACAGCGTTCGTTCGAGTGGCATGCGCGTGACTGCGTCACGAACGCTGCGCTTTTTGCAAAATCGCGGCGTACGTGGCAGGACCCTCAACGTGCTGAATACGCTCGCTCATTATTTGAGAAGCGGGATCGGCGCGCCCATCCGGGAACACACTCAGGTTAACCTACCGGGTTCCGCAACCCAGTTTGCTTATCAACCGCTCGTCTCCATTATTATGCCGGTGTTTAACATAGAGGAAAAGTGGCTCCAGCGAGCCATCAGCTCGGTTCAGGCTCAGACCTATCCAAATTGGGAACTCTGCATTTGCGACGATGGATCGACCGCTCCAGACACAATTCGTGCTCTCGTCGATTTGGAGAGCGAAGGGACTCGGCTGCGCGTGAAGCGGCTGCCGGAAAATGGCGGGATCTCGAAAGCATCCAACGAAGCTCTCGCATTTGCGACGGGAGATTTTGTCGCCTTCCTTGACAATGATGACGAGTTAGAACCACACGCTCTCGAGTGCTACGTCGCGGTTCTCAATAACGACGCGCGCATTGATGTCATTTATAGCGACGAGGACAAACTGTCTGAACGCGGGATACGAGAAGAACCGTTCCTAAAGCCTGACTGGTCTCCCAGTATGTTCCGTGAGGTAATGTATGTCGGCCACCTTTTGTTAGTTCGACGAAATCGCATCGAGCAGATCGGTGGTTTCGATTCAACTTACGATGGCGTCCAGGACTATGAGTTGATGCTTCGCTTGTCAGAGAATACTTCTGCAATACATCACGTACACGAGGTGCTTTACCATTGGCGACGTATTCCAGGAAGCATTGCCGATCGCCCCGACTCTAAGCCGAATATCGGTCGTAAGCAGGTCGCTGCAGTGAACGCGCACCTCGTTCGCATGGGGATCAATGCCATAGCCAAAATCCACCCTATATTGCCTCATCGCGCGGTTCTTGTGCCCAACGCTCGGGATCGGTTTCCGCGCGTTTCTATCATCATTCCGACGAAGGATGCGCCAGAATTTATTTCGCGATGCCTCGCGTCCATATTCGAAAGGTCGACCTATCCCAATTTTGAGGTGGTAGTGGTTGACAATGGCACGACGGACGTTGAGGCGCTCGCTGTACTTGATCGTTTCCCGATCATTCGGGTGCCGTATTCGGAGCCCTTCAATTATTCTCGTGCAAATAACCTTGCTGCGGCCGCATCGACCGGAGACGTCCTAGTGCTCTTGAACAACGACACGGAGGTAGTCGAAGGCGATTGGCTCGAACAGATGCTGTTTTTTCTGGACGATCCAAACGTCGGTGCCGTTGGCCCACTTTTGATTTATCCCGACCGAAGCGTTCAGCATGCGGGCGTTGCCCTTGGAATTCGCGGTACAGCCGACCATGTGTTGCGGGGGCTCCCGGAGGATTCGGACGGTTATTTTGGGTCGCTGTCATGCACCAGGGAAGTATCTTGTGTGACCTTCGCATGCGTGATGCTCAGGAGAGAAGACTTTGACGCCGTCGGTGGCCTCAGTGAATTCTATCAGACACACTATCAGGATGTGGACTTCTGCATGCGTTTGACCGCGATAGGCCGAAAAATTCTTTATACGCCCCGCACTAGGCTTATTCACTACGAGAGCGCGACAAGGGGATCAGCGTACGACAGCTTGGATAGAGCTCTACTTCTGGATTGTTGGGGTGCTGAAATTAGCGCTGGCGATCCCTACAGCCGTTGGGAATCTAAATCTAGCGCGGCGGCCTGATGCCGATGAACGTTCTTTTTGTTTGTCACAATCAGCTTTCGAGCAATAGCGGCATCCACGTATCCAATCTTGCTCACGGAATCAGTGAAATGGGAGCCGACGTAGTTGTCGCGGTTCCTAACGGACTTGATAGAGCAGTGCCGCGAAATCACCGATACGCTAGCACGTCCTATAGCGGCGCGTCTCAGTTCCGCTTTAAGGATGGCATGGGAGCCGATCTCATCCATGCATGGACTCCAAGGCAGCACGTGGCGGAAGTCACCAGAGAGCTGGCCAAATGTCACGGCTGTCGCTATGTCGTCCACCTCGAAGACAACGAGTACGCAATCACGGCAGCCCACATTGGTTTAAGTGCGTCAGAATTGCGGGCACGTTCCGCAGCGGATCAATTACCACCAATACCAAAGTATTTGGCAGACCCTCGGGACATGCAGACGTTCCTTGGGGAATCGGTGGGCGTGACCGCATTGATTGACCGGCTGCTTGAATTCAAGCCCGAACACCTTCCCGGATTGGAAATATGGCCGGCAGCAGAAGAAGAATTGTTCCGTCCAGTAGCTAAGGATCGACATCTGCGCGACGAGTTGGGCATTGCACCTAATACGACAACGGTCGTCTATAACGGCAACGTCCATCCCGCAAATGTTAGTGAGGTTCGTTCTCTCTATTTGGCTGTCGCCGCTTTGGCACGAAGAAACATGGACATCGTTTTGGTGCGACTTGGACGGGACGGAGTTGCCGTCTTGCCGGAGGGATTGGCTGAAAGCGCGTGCCCAGTTGTGTCACTACCTTTCCAGCCTCGCGAACGCGTGGCTGCCTATCTTGCGCTCGCGGACGTGCTCGTGCAGCCAGGTCGGGTGAACGACTTTAATGTGTACCGATTCCCCTCCAAGTTGCCTGAATTCTTTGCCATGGGACGGCCGGTTATTCTTCCGGCGACAAATATTGGTCTCAGGGTTGAAGATGGCAAAGACGCCCTCTTGGCTTATCGAGGTGATGCAATCGAGCTAGCAGAGAAGATTATGGATGTTACTTCCGACAAGGATCTTTCAGAGATGTTGGCCAAAGGGGCGCGTGATTTCTACGAGCGCATGTTTTCGTGGAGTAAGAGTGCCGCCGCCCTAATGAACTTCTACCGTGATCTGAATCTAGTACCACGGCTTGACGATCTCGGGAACGAGATCGCTTTGATGCGTGTGGCAAGGCACTACAGCGGTTATCACGTTCCAAATGAGTTAGGCTACGCAAGCGTTCGAGATTATTCTGATAGTGCGGATCACTTACCCGCGCTTGCGACACTCAATCAGGACCTAAAGGACGCGCAGCGGCCCTGGGTTCTCAAGGCCGTTCTAGGGTCGTTTCCGAAGGGTAGCAGGTTGTTGGAGATCGGCGCCGGCGACCCTTGGGTCGCGGACTTGCTTGTGCGCCTTGGCTATGAGGTAGTGGTCGTCGATCCCTACGACGGCCGAGATCGGGGGCCAGCTGAATTCGAACGGATCAAAAGGCAATTCCCTCACATCACCTTTCTCAGGGGCCTATTCCCCGAAGCCCTGTCCGAGCTGGGCAATGCTGAATTCGACTGCATCTACTCTATCTCGGTGCTGGAGCATCTACCGATCGAAGCTGTCGAACCGGTCTTCGCTGGCATCGCCAAGCACAGCCGGACGAAGAATTCGCCAACGATCCACGCCGTTGACCACGTCCTGCTGGGAAGTGGCGCGGACGAGCATTTCACTCGTTTGAAAAAGATGGTGGAGTGTCTCGGTTTCACAGAGCGTGATCTACTTGACGTGCTCGAAAAGCTCCGTGACGATCCGGACGCGTACTTTCTCTCGGCTGAAGCGCACAATCGCTGGCGAGGTCGAATTCCCTACAGTGAATTTCCGATGCGCCGCTGCGTCTCCATCCAACTTTGCGCACCGGCTCGATTCGAGGGAAAATTATGACTGACGTCGACCATTTGCCACCATGGGCGCGGGCCCAGAGTCTTAAAGAGTCGTTCGTTAAGAAGCCGATTTGATCTCCGGCTGGTCGTTGATGGTCTTGATTAAGGCGATCAGGAAGAGGCAGCAAAGGGCTCTCAGCCAGGCGAGGATTCGGCGGAAGTTGTAGCCGACGGCGGAGAGGATAACGTTGGCGGCATCGCCTGCACGGCCTTTGCGGTAGCAGCGGCCGAGGTGACCTTCGGCCTTCAGGTGTCCGATCACGGGCTCGATGGCGGAGCGGCGGCGCAACTCGCGCTTGATGATCCCGAAGACGCCGCGCTTCTGGGCGGAGATGAAGACGCGACGGGGATTTTGCGCGTCGTGGCCGCGATATCCCTTGTCGACATAAGCGCGCTCGATCGCACAGCCGGTGAGCGTCTCGGTGTCCACGATAACGTCCCGCAGCGTGTGACCGTCGTATGGGTTATCGGACAGCGCCCTGGCGTGCAGCACGAACTGGCTGCCTGGAGCAGGCCGGTTGTTGGTGACGATGGAGGCCTTGACCCTTGACCCCGAACTCGTAAGGCGCGGCGGCCTTGCCCTTGCCGATGCACTCCACCTCCGGGCATGGAAGGAATAAAGCTTCCAGCCGCGCTGGCGTTGCTGCTGCGAACGGATCTGCGTGGCCCGGCCAAGCGGAAGCGCGCACGCCTCCGCGAGAGCTGGCCGATCTTCGATCTTGCGTAAGCGCTTAGCCGCCACTGTATGGACGCAGGCTTGACGCTTTGCGGAATCGCCACGGCATGAGGTCTTCGATTCTGCTATGGGGATGGCCGTCGATAATGGCCTCGAGTGTTTCGGCGATGTAGGCAGCCGGGTTGACGTCGTTGAGCTTGCAGGTGGCGACGAGCGACGCGAGCAAGGCCCAGTTTTCGGCTCCGACCTCATGACCGGCGAAGAGAGCATTTTTTCTAGTCAGGCAGACTGGCCGGATGGCGTTCTCGACCGGGTTGGTGTCGAGCTCAAGCCGCCCGTCTTCGAGGAAGCGGGTCAGCCCTTGCCAGTGATTGAGCGCGTAGCGGATGTCCTCGGCGAGCGTCGAACCGCTGGAGATCATCGACAGCTGTTTCTCGAACCACGGCTTTAACGCGGCGACCATGGGCAGCGAGTGTTCCCTGCGCCCGGCCAGCCGGATGTCCGGCGATGCACCGCGTACCATGGCTTCGATGGCGTAAAGCTGTGCGATGTGCCGAACGGCGGCCTCGGCGATCGGCGATTTGCTGTTGCGGGCCAATTTGACGAAGCGGCGGCGCAAATGGCTGCAGCAATGCACGAGCGTCCACGGCCCCTGCGGTCGAACGACTTCGGTCAGCCGGTCATAACCGTCATAGGCATCGCATTGCAGGAAGCGTCCGCCAAAGCCATCTAGGAACTGCTCCGCGAAGACACCGCTGCGACCGGGGGCATATCGGAACAGCACGATCGGAGGACTTGGGCCGCTGTGGCCGCGGTCGTCGGAGACGATCGCCCAGAAGTAGCCCTTGTTCGTTTGGCCTCGCCCGGGGTCGAGCACCGGCGCCGTGGTTTCGTCCATGAACAGACGATCCGCCATGGCCAGGCGGCGGCGCATGTGGTCCGCGATCGGCTGAAGATGGAAGCAGGCGCGGCCGGACCAGTTGCCCAG